>CAYSMT010000562.1:0-2367 GCA_964432135.1 uncultured Acidobacteriota bacterium | reverse complement strand
CGTTGCCTTCTTCCGCGGCCAGCTCATCATCGCGCTCTTGCAAGGCCTTCTCTTCGCGATCGGCTTCTCGCTCGTCGGCCTGCGCTACGGCATGCTGCTCGGTCTGCTCCTCGGATTTTTAAACATTATCCCCTACCTCGGCAGCATCGTGGGCCTCTCCGTCGCGCTGCCACTGGCCTTCTTCCAGAGCGAGGGAGGTTTCGGAACCCTCATCGCGGTTGCCGTCGTCTTCACAATCGTTCAGTCGATTGAGGGCTACCTTCTGACTCCCAAGATCATGGGGGATCGCACTGGCCTGCACCCCGTCGCCATCATCGTCTCGATCTTCTTCTGGGGCAGCGCACTCGGCGGCGTCGCCGGCATGGTCCTCGCCATTCCGTTGACGGCCTTCCTCGTCGTCTTCTGGCGCCTGATTCGCGAGAAGTACATCGGTGCGTTGGTTTAACCTGAACTCTTCATGGGCCGCACTCAGTCGCTCTCCCGAGAGTCCGCCGCCAAAATCCGCCCCTGATCCATACGCACGACACGCGTCGCCAGCTCGGAGGCCTCCTCCCGATCGTGGGTCACGTAGACAAGAGCAAAACCAAGCTGGGCCTGAAGGGAGAGAATTTCCCTGCGCAGACGACGATTGAGCTCGACATCGAGACTGGAGAGCGGCTCGTCCATCAGCAACGCCCGGGGCTCGAGAACGAGGGCCCGGGCGAGCGCCACCCGCTGCTGCTGGCCACCGGAGAGGTGGCTGAGCCGTTCCCCGCCCAAACCCTTGAGCTCCATCAGCTCGAGCATGTCCCGGATACGCCGCTTGCGCTCGCTGCGACGCACGCCCCGCGCACGCAGGCCTAGCTCGAGGTTGCCCGCCACAGCGAGCTGTGGCCAGAGCGCAAGATCCTGGAACACCATGCCCAGGCCACGCGCCTCGGGCCGCATGAGAAGCCGCCCGTCCTCTGCGGCGAGCCGGCCGGCGACAATCACGCGACCGCGATCGGGCGCAACAAGACCGGCAAGAAGGCGCAGCACAGTCGTCTTGCCGCAGCCTGAAGGGCCGAGAATCACGACACGCTCCCCCTCCTCGACCACCAGGCTCAGCTCAGCCAACGCGAAGCGCTCGCCGAAGGTCAGAGAGACTGCATCGAGTCCCAACACCATCACCGGAACACCTCCCACCCTCGAGCGATCAGGCTCAACAACACCACGGGTATCAAGGTCGCCACCACAAGGATCACGCACAGTGCGGCCATCAGCTCCGGAGCGCCGTTCGCAGCGAAGGTCATGATGCGTACGGGCAGGGTATCCCAACCCGGAGGATGAACGAGCAAGGTCATTCCGACGTCGCGCAGGCAGAATATGGCACCGGCGAGCCAAGCCGCCGCGATACCGCGCCAGGCGGCTGGAGCCACTACCCAGACCAGGCGCCGCCCCCAGCCGATCCCAGCGACTCGCGCTGCGGCAATCTGGCTTTCGGGAAGCAATTCCAAAGAAGCTCGAACGAGCCGCATCGACACGGCAACGTAGCGACCGAGATAGCCCAGGAGGAGGATGAGCGGCGTCGCATAGACGATGTTGGTCCAGGGCCTGTTCCACAGGACGATCAACCCTACACCTAGCACACCCCCCGGCAGCGCGAAGAGCAGCAGCGATGCTGCATCCACGGCAGCCCCCAGGCCCCGCGGTCGCTCACGCACGAGCAGCGCCAGCAGGAGCCCCTGTCCAGCAAGGAACGCGCCGCTGATCGCCGCCAAAGCAATGCCGCGCCACAGGCTGTCCCCTGCGATCTCGAATGCCTCCAGGTAGCTCCCCGCATTTCCGGCCCGGCCCATGAGCAGCGCCAGCGGTGCCCCCACCAAGAGCGCCGCCACGCCCCAAGCCGTCACAGCAGTCGGCAGGCGAAAGCAGCCGAGCGGGATGGTCAACACGCTGCGATGACTTCTCCCGCCCAGATCCCGCGCACCTCCCCTTCGACGCGTTAGCAGCAGCTCCAGACCGAGCACGACCACGGTCAACGCCGCCAGGAGCACGGCTGCTGCCGTAGCGGCGGTGAGATCGTAGAAAGCCGAAAACTGCACCAAGCTCTCGACGGCGAAGACGGGGTAGCGCAAGCTCGGCGGCACGCTCACCTCACCCAGGCTAAGTAGGAAGACGAGCGCCGCCCCGAGCAAGATCCCCGGCACGATCAATGGAAGAGTGATGCGCCGCAGCGTCGTAGACCAGGGCGCCACGAGCAGACCGGCTTCCTCTAGCTGTGAAGGCACCGCGCGCAGCGCGGCCGCAACGATGATCATAACCAGAGGCATGAAAGAGCTGCCGAGAATAAACACGCAGCCAGGAAGCCCGAACAAGGCCTTCGAGAGGATCCGGGACGCTTCCCGT
>CAYSMT010000561.1:0-2374 GCA_964432135.1 uncultured Acidobacteriota bacterium | reverse complement strand
GTCTCTGGTGTTCCATGGCTCCAGAAAAGCGCAAAAACGGGGGGAGAGGAAGACGTCGACGGGAAACCCGTCCCGGATGCGGGAGGAGAGGGGGGATCCCTAACGCAGCCACGGGGTTGCGGGAGGGCCCGCACCGTTGAGGGCTCACCTCACTCGGGATGAAGCCCCGGAAAGCAAGATCGTTACAGGCGTTTTACGGCCGGACGCTGGCTCTTCTCCTAGTCCATCCGTAGACTATTATCAGCTTGTTCAACGAGAAAGTTCACCGCGAGGTGACCACGGACCGAGTCCCCGGATTCGGAGGAGATTGCCCATGAAGCGCATTCTGATCGTTATCAGCCTGCTCGCGTTCGTTGTCGCCGCGCCGGCCCTCGCCTGCGGCGGTGGCTGTGGTGACTGCACCAAGGGAAAAACGGCCAAGACCGACGCTTTCTGCCTGGCCAAGTTCGAAAAATCCGTCAAGAACATCGACAACGGCGTCGAGATCCTCTTCGTCACTGCCGATGAGAAGGCCGCCGAGCACATTATCAAGGCCGTCAGGGCCGGCAAGGTCCTCGGCTGTCAGGGCCAGTGCCCGATCAAGGCCAAGGGCGTCAAGCGTGAGGTGCGCCGCACCAAAAAGGGCGTCGTGATCGTCGCGACCTCCCCCGATGCCGAGATGGTGAAGTTTCTGCAAAAGCAGGCAAAGAAGATGACCCACGACGCCTGAATCCAGCGCAGGGAAAGATTCATGGAGAGCGAGGCGGGGATGAACCCTCGCCTCGTTCTTGTTGTGCGAGAGGCTTGACAGGCCCTAATTGGAACGTATGATTAAAACATACGTTTAATTAGGAGCTGTAGCGTGGCCGAACCCGACACCAAACAACGCATTCTCGCCGCCGCCGAAGAGCTCTTCGCCGCGAGGGGCTTCGCGGCCACTTCGCTGAGGGAGATCACCTCGCGGGCAGGCGTCAATCTCGCCGCCGTGAACTATCACTTCGGGTCAAAGGAAGACCTCATCCGGGTCCTCTTCGCGCGGCGCCTTGAACCCCTCGCGAAGACCCGGCTGGCCATGCTCGACGAGATCGAGCGCGCCGAGGGCGAGGATCCACCTCCAATCGAGCGCATCATCGAGGCCTTCGTCGGGCCACCGCTGCGCCTCGCCGCAACCCACGGCGACAAACCCCATAGCTTTCCCCGCATCTTCGGGCGGATGATCTCGGAGCCGACACCCTTCCTCACGGGGCTGTTTCGCGAACATGTTTCCGAAACGGCCTCCCGCTTCCGCGCCGCGCTTTGCCGCGCTCTGCCCGGGCTCCCTCCCGAAGAACTCACCTGGAGGTTGATGTTCATGATCGGCGTCATGGCCCACACCCTCGCTGCGGAGGGCCAGCTCAAGGAAGTCAGCCCCTTTCCCCTCGACACCTCGAACCGCGAGCTGCTCATCCGTCGCATGACACGCTTCATAAGCGGCGGGATGCAGGCACCCCTCGACAAGGAGGAGAGCCGATGATGCGTCCTCGCGCGCCCCTGAACGCCGCATTGATCGCCGGCCTGGGGCTGTTGCTGAGCTGTGCGACGGCCCCGGCTCCCTTCCAGAGTGCACCAGCCCCCGCCACTCCCGAGAACTGGAGCGCGACACCAGGGCCCGCCGGCGAGATCGACATGAACTGGCTGGCGAGCTTCGACGACCCCACCCTCAACACGCTCATCGCCGAGGCCTTGTCTCACAACGCTGAACTCGACGCGGCGGCCGCCCGCCTGTCCCAGGCCGTCTCTGCGGCACGCATCGCCGGAGCCGACCGATGGCCCCAGGCCGGTGCGGGGCTGAGCTCCTCCCGCCGCCGGATGAACTTCATCGGCCTGCCCGTGCCGGGAGCCCAAGGCGGCGTCTTCTCGACGACAAACTCGACCTATGGCGTCTCACTCGACCTGAGCTGGGAGATTGACCTCTGGGGCCGCATCCGCGCCGGCGAACGTGCCGCCCTGGCCGATCTGCGGGCCGCCACTGCGGCGCTCGAAGGGGCCCGGCTCTCCCTCGCCGCCCAGACGGCCAAGGCCTGGTTCGCGCTGCGCGAAGCGACGGCCCAGCTCGCTCTCGCGCACCAGACGGCCCTCAGCTTCGAGCGCGCCCGCGAGAACGTCAGCCGTCGCTACCGGCGCGGCCTCTCCCCGGCCCTCGACCTACGGCTCAGCCGTGGCAACGCCGCGAGCGCCCGGGCACGTCTCGCCACGCGCCAACAGCGGCGGGACGCAGCGGCACGCCAGCTCGAGATTCTGCTCGGGCGTTTCCCCTCGGCGGAGCTACTCGCCAAGGGTGAGCTGCCGAAGCTCCCCCCTCAAATTCCCGCCGGCCTGCCCGCTCAGCTCGTGGCCCGTCGGCCCGACCTTGTCA
>CAYSMT010000560.1:0-2374 GCA_964432135.1 uncultured Acidobacteriota bacterium | reverse complement strand
ACCCCGCGCAGGTCCTGCACCGGCTCGCGGAGCTGATCGTGCCGGGAGGCGGTCTGATCTATGCCGTCCCGGATCCGGCATCTCCGGGGCGGAAGATGAAGGGTGAGGATTGGTTCGCGTACCAGGACGAGACCCATGTCTCACTGCTGGGGGCTGAGCGCTGGCTCGAACTGACCCGCAAGGCTGGGCTCGAGATCCGACGTGTTTTTTCGGATGGACTGTGGGATCTACCCTATATCAAAAGCCTGCCGACCTGGCTCCAATACCCGATCTTCTGCTTGCCGACGATCATCTCGGTTGGGTTGATGATTCCGATGATCCCGGCTGGCAAGGGTGAAAACTTGATCGTGATCGCCGAACGTATCGGCGGCGGCGACGGAGAGGATAATGGCTGAAGAGCGGGTGGGAACACCGCGTAAAGAAGGAAGGGCGGATCGGCGCCGCTCGATGGCGACGTTGTGCGTGGTACTTGTTATCGCGAGCTGCGCGCTTGCGGTCTACTGGGGCGCAACGGACAACGAGTTTATCTGGGACGACCCGATCATCTTCAATCGGCAGCTACCCTATTTTGATAGTTTTGAAAATGTTTTTTCCCCACCCAAACAGATTCCTCAATTCGGGGTGCATTATTATCGGCCACTGATCGTCGTGAGCTATCAGATCGACGAGTGGATCTCAGGGAAGCTCTGGGAGCAGCGCGAGCGAGAGCAGGCGCGGCGCATCGTCTATCACAGCTCGGTGGTGCTCTACCACATGCTGGCCAGTGTGCTCGTGCTCTTGCTTGGAGTGCGCCTTGCGCGCATGAGTGCCTTTGATGAGCAGCTTTCACTTGCGGTGGGTGGAGGTGGCGCGTTGCT
Organism: uncultured Acidobacteriota bacterium; assembly: GCA_964432135.1. GTDB lineage: Bacteria > Acidobacteriota > Polarisedimenticolia > J045 > J045 > JANTFM01. The sequence continues at coordinate 1,517 of CAYSMT010000560.1, read as the reverse complement.
CTTTGCGCTGCATCCGATCCATGTAGAGTCTGTCGCCTGGATGGCCGGACGCAGTGACGTCATCTGTGGCATCTTCATGGTCGCATCGTTAGTCACATACTTGCGCTATCGCGATGAAGGGCGGTGGAGCGACTTGCTCTGCGCGGCGGGCTTCGCCTTCGGTGCGATGCTCTCGAAGGAGACGGGGGTCGCGATCCTATTGATCGTCGTTGCGATGGATCTCTTTGTGGTCCCGCGAAAAACGGGAAAGATGAAGCCTGCGCGGGGTCGAACTGCGGCTCGTAAGGGCAAGGTCAAGGGAGGGCAAATGCACCATGGCGCATCGCGGATCTACCAGCGTAGCCGAGACGAAGTGCCCGTTGAGCGCATCGTGGCTCCTGCCTGGTTGCGCTGGGTCGTTTTCGGCTTGGCTTGGCTAGCCTACGCAACGCTACGTTCACAGGCCCTCAATCCTGGCGGCTTGCGAGGAAGCGGAGCGGATCTGTTGGCTTTATTCGCGGCTCTCGGCTGGTACTTGCGCAAGGGGGTCTGGCCGGGAGAGCAGTCAGCTTTTGTGCACGCTCTTCCGGGAGTGGGTTACGCCGCCTTGGGTCTGGCTCTCGCCCTTGCGGCGGCATGGGTCGTGTGGCGCCTGAGGCGTCAGGGTCGTGGTCGGGGGGAGGCCATCGCACTGATCGTTGTTTTTGCAGCCCTCGCTCCGTCGCTTGCGATCGTGGTTTTTCGTATCTCGGAGACGCCGCTGGCCGAGCGCTACCTTTACGTACCGACGGTGGGGATGTGTCTTCTGGCGACCCTCCTGCTCGGGCGTCTCGCAAGACAGCTTTTAGGTGAGCCCGTACAGCCGTCGGCTCAGGGGCGCGCGGTTTCCGGTGTGGCGCAACCTGCCTTCGTGCTCGTGCTTGTCTTTTTGATCGCTTTTCCAGCAGCCTATGCAACAACCCTGCGCGAAAAGGTCTGGCAGGACGACCTCGCCTTCTGGACGGATACCGTACGCAAGGCAAACGACCAGGGCTTGCCCCACCTGCACCTCGGGCTGACCTACAGCCGGCTCCATCGCGAGGATAAGGCGCTGGTGCAGTATCAGGAGGCGCTCGCGAAGTACGACGACGCTGAAGGACGCTCCAAAGCCTACAACAATATGGGCACCCTTTTTCTCAATCGGGGCGAGGTCGCCAAGGCGGCCGAGGCGTTACGCGGTGCATTGCGAGAGGAGCCACGCTACGCGACAGCGACCTATAACCTCGGTTTGTGCGAGCTGCGCCTTGCCCAGGACACGAGAAGCTCAATGCGCGTGAGGGAAGAGCACATCAGAAACGCGCTCGCGCGATTCGAGCGCGCGCTCGCGCTCAATCAGCGCTACGTCAAAGCACATTTGCAGTATGGGCGCCTGTTGCGGCGTATGGGGAGGCAGGCCGAGGGCGAGATGCACTTGCGAGAGGTCATCAAGCTCGCGCCAGCCAGCCGCGAAGCAGAGTCGGCTCGGGCGGAGCTGGCGCACTAGCTCCGCCCAGCCTGGG
>CAYSMT010000559.1:0-2377 GCA_964432135.1 uncultured Acidobacteriota bacterium | reverse complement strand
TGTTGCGCCAGCCCTGCGCGTCGATGCTGACGAGCGCCAGGACTTGGCTCGCTTTGATGAAAGCGAGATCGAGCGTGGGGCCGAGCGCATGCTCGCCCGCCACCCGGGCAATCGTCTCGTCGCACATCTCGTCAACAACTGCGCTCTCGATTACTGCTGCCCGGCAGCCCGCAACTACGTCCTGGGCCGCTGGGAGGCGCCGATCCCGACGAGCCCGGCCTGCAACGCGGATTGCGTCGGATGCATCTCCTTCCAGCCCGGGCGAGAGGTTCCGGTGACCCAACCCCGGCTCCATTTCGTCCCGACCGTCGACGAGATCGTCGCCATGGCCGTACCGCACCTCGAGTCAGCAGCTCGGGCGGTCGTGTCCTTCGGCCAGGGTTGTGAGGGAGAGCCCCTGTTACAGGCAAAGCTCATCGAGGCCGCGATCCGCGAAATCCGACGACGGACACCGCGCGGTTCCATCCATCTCAACACCAACGCCTCACGCCCCGATGCCGTGGCCGCCCTGGTCGCTGCGGGGCTGGACAGCATCCGCATCAGCCTCAACTCGGCACGCCCCGAAATCTACGCGCGCTATTACCGGCCCAAGGACTACGGCTTCGACGAAATCGTCGCCTGCGGAAGGGCCGTCTCCTCCGCCGGGGGCCTCGTTTCGCTGAACTACTTTGTCTTCCCAGGGATCACAGACACCGACGCCGAGTTCGACGCCCTGTGCCGCTTGATCCAAGCCGCGGGAGTGCAGGTCATCCAGGCGCGCAATCTGAATATCGACCCCGATCTCTATCTCGAAACCCTCAAACTTCCGGAGCGCCTCGTCCGAGGGTTTGGCATCGATCGCTGGATGAAACGCGTGCGTTCGGCCTTTCCCCGTCTCGTTTTTGCCTATTTCAACCCACCCCGCGAGGATGGACCTGCTCTCGCAAAAACTCCCACTCCTGCTGATCCTACCCACAAAGGTCCACCGGCAGATGCGAGCCCGAGCTCGAACGCATAGACCTTCACCCCTCTGCGCAGTTGGCCTGCCTTCCTCCCCGAAGTGACGAAATCGGCCAACACAGCGAATTTACTCGCCGCCGAACAGCTTTCAAACCCAGACGACGGGACAGAGGGGCGTGGCAAATGAAGAAGGTATCCTTTGTCACTGTAGCAGTGGTCATCTCGCTAATGATGGCCCGGCCTCTCTCAGCATGGGCAGAGGGCTCCGGTATTGCGTGCTGCGGGGAAGAGTTCAAGGGACACATCGAAAACTGCGGGAGTTCGTGGGGCCCTCTGTTTCCGGCACCGAGGAAGGTGAGCAGCAGACTTCCCTCAAGGAGATGGTGATCATGGCCTGCCATCAGAGTTGCTGCCCCGTTTTTCTATCAAGGACGCTGATGGGGGTGTCAGACATACCGTTTGCTCGATTCTGCGCGTCCAAGTTTCTTAAGAGGATCAGTGGAGATCTTGACATACTCAGCTCGCAACCTCGACATGCACATGCGAGGGCTCGGGGTGGCCTGCGGAGTGCCGCGCAAGGTGGCCAGAGATCCGCCAAGGACGAGGGGAAACCACGATCCACCGCTGACCCGGATGATTCATGGCCACTCGAAGCGAGGGGGTATAGCCGAGTGGCTCATGAAGAGTTCGGGCTAAGGGAGCCCCCTGAAAAATGCCCCGCGGAGGGCACCTCGGGTTCGGGACAAGAATCGCCGAGGATGGTAGAGTTTCGCCCGCATCGCTTCAGAGATGGATGGGGCACGTGACGATCCAAACGACAGAGCGTGAGTTCAAGCGCCTTCGGAAGGACGCACTCCCGGGCTCAAGAGCGATGTTGGTGAAACACTTGAGGCCGTTTGCGCCACTGATACGCCACGCCGGAAAAGGAGAAAAACCCAATCCGCGCAAGGCAAGTCGCATCCGGTCAATAAGTTAATTCCGTCGCCGGAGTGGCGGAATCGGCAGACGCAGCGGATTCAAAATCCGCCGGGCCCTGGCCCATGAGGGTTCGAGTCCCTCCTCCGGCACCATTTTCCCCCGCGTGATGTTCGGGCGTGACGACCCCGCAGAACGAAAGCCGTCGGCCGAACGGTGTTCATTATGCGAACACGGCACGGCCCTTTTTTGTCGCTCGCCGCGCGGGGGGTAGGCTCGAGATGGTGTTCACTTTCCGACAGCCCTCCACAGGATTGTCACCCCGGGTCGGACCACCGAAGGGAAAGCGCCCCGCAGGCTGCCGGAGATCTCCGCACCCGTTCGTCGCCCGATCCTCCACCTTCGGCACGCTGTTTGCTTGCTTTGGGAACGGACGCCTGACTCCCCGGCGCGATTCCGTGTAGTCACGCTTTACTGCGTGCCTATATTCGCTCTGGGGGAGGAACAAAACGGGCGAGGTGCA
>CAYSMT010000558.1:0-2378 GCA_964432135.1 uncultured Acidobacteriota bacterium | reverse complement strand
GGTGCTCCGGGACGCGGACTGCGACTCGAGGCGGTGGCGGGCGGGTATCGTCTCGTGACCCAGCCGCGTTTTGCGGCGTCTCTCAAGGCTCTGTTCCGCTTTCGCAATCGTAAGCGACTCACGCCAGCGACCCTCGACGTGCTCGCGATTGTGGCCTATGCCCAGCCGATCACAGCGCCTGAGATTCAGGAGATTCGCGGGCCCGATCCCGCCTATGCGTTACGCGTCCTCGTCGAGCGAAAGCTTATCCGGATCGTCGGCCGTAAGCGCGTCGTTGGGCGGCCCATTCTCTACGGGACAACCCGAGACTTTCTTGTTCATTTCGGGTTGGACAGCCTTGAGGACCTGCCGCCGGTTGAGGCCTATGGCACTCGAGTCGTTCCGGCACAAAAGCGTCTTTTCCCCATTACTGAAGGCGATGTCGAACCCCTGGGAGATGAGGAACTCGCCAACGAGACGGCGAGCCTCGTGAGTGGACTCGAGCTGCCGAGTGCCGAGAGCGGCGACGCAGAACCGACAACGTCAAGCGATGATCCGCCCTCTGAGGAGCAGAGCGATGGCTCATGAACGGCTACAAAAGATCCTCGCTCGGGCGGGGTTGGCGTCGCGTCGTGGTGCCGAGGAAATGATCCTCGAAGGTCGGGTGCGCGTAAACGGGCGTATCGTGGATCGGCTCGGCTCACAGGCGGATCCGGACAAGGACCACATCAAAGTTGATGGGAAGCTCCTGAAGCTGCCCATGGGACCGAAGCATTACTACCTGGCCTTCAAGCCGCGCAATCTGCTCACGACCCTCGACGACCCGGAAGGACGTCCCTGCATCAAGGATCTGCTGCGCCAGAATCGCGTTCGAAGCCGGGTCTTTCCGGTTGGCAGATTGGACTGGGACGCCGACGGTCTGTTGTTAATCACTAACGATGGTGAGCTCGCCAATCAGGTCATGCATCCGCGCCACCATCTCGAGAAGCATTATCGCGTTAAGGTTCGCGGCTGTCCGGGCGAGAACGCGTTGCGCCGTCTTCGTCAGGGAATTCGTATCGCGCGCGGCCCGCGGACCCTTCCCGCCGGGATCCAGATCGAGCGAGCCGGAGAGGGCACGACTTGGCTTCGCGTGACCTTGATCGAGGGCCGGCAGAATCAGATCAAGAAGATGTTCGAGGCCGTGGGACATCCCGTTCGTCGCCTGCGACGCATGGCCATTGGACCGCTGCGCCTGGGCAAAATGCGTGTTGGGGAGATGCGTCCACTGCGTGACGAGGAGCTCGAGCGGCTTCGCCTCGCACTGGCAGGGCGCTCCACCTCGCGTCATGCGAAGCAAAAATCGAAGAAAAAGCCTTCGCGTGCTTGACCCAAGTTGCTGTGCCCCATAGCATTGGGCCTTCGTGGCGCGGGAGATTCACAAAAAGATCTTCCCCCATAGCGATTCCCAAGAGGGGGAATCGGCGACGGGCATGGCACTGTGGCGTGTCAGCTCCCTTTGGGGAGTGCGCTCCGGGAGCCAAATCCCAATGCCCGCCGCAATCGGAGGTTCGAAGTCCCATGGAAATGAACGCTGGCCCCAACGAAGAGAATAAGAACGAGTCCGTGCAGCCTGAACCCGCCGGAGAAGCGACGTCTTCTTCGGCGCGGGTCGAGTCACCGGCGTCAGAGCGCGAGCTTGATTTCGCTGCTCTGCTCGACGAGTACAGCTCAGTGAAAGAAGTGCGTGAAGGAGCCGTTACCAAAGGGCGGGTCGTCAAGCTCTTCGACGATTTTGTGCTCGTCGACATTGGCTATAAAAAAGAAGGCGCTGTCAGCCGCGCGGAGTTCCGTGGCGTGCCGGGCGCGAGTGAAATTGCCATCGGTGATGAGGTCGAAGCTGTTGTCGAATCGCTCGCCGAAGATGATGACTACATTCCGCTTTCGAAGGAGAAGGCCGAACGGATCAAGGTCTGGGAGCGGGTCGAGACGGCACATAAGTCGGGCGAGGTTCTCGTGGGGCATGTCCTCGATCGCATCAAGGGCGGGCTTTCGGTCGACATCGGCGTGCGGGCCTTCCTCCCGGGTTCACTTGTCGATGTGCGTCCCGTGCGAAATCTCGAGACCTTCAAGGATCAGGAGGTTCGGGTTCGCGTCATCAAAATGAACCGTCGTCGGGGCAATATCGTCGTCTCGCGCAAGCATGTTCTCGAAGAGGAGAATGCCGAGAAGAAGAAGGTCACGCTCGAGCAGCTCGAGGAGGGTATCCAGATCAAGGGCGTGGTGAAGAACATCACCGAGTATGGCGCTTTCGTTGATCTCGGGGGGATCGATGGTTTGCTCCACGTCACCGACATGAGTTGGGGCCGCGTGAATCATCCCTCGGAAGTTGTCAATATTGGCGACGAGCTGGATGTTAC
>CAYSMT010000557.1:0-2384 GCA_964432135.1 uncultured Acidobacteriota bacterium | reverse complement strand
CAGACGTCGCCTGATCGGCAGGCGGAGGAGCAACGATCGCTCAAATTACTCACGGTCGGACGGCTCTCGGCGACCAAGCGATTGCCGCGGTTGATTGAAGCGGTGAATCGGCTTCGGACCGAAGGGAGCCAGGTGACATTAACCATCATCGGTGGTGGGGCCCTCGAATCGGAACTACGACAACTCCTGGACTGCAAGGGGCTCGGAGATACGGTGACCCTGGCGGGTCGTCGCCGGGCGCAGGAGATGCCCGAGATCTATCGAAAGCACGATGTCTTCGTCAGTGCCAGCAGCCAGGAAGGGATGAGCAACGCCATGCTGGAGGCGATGGCTTCGGGATTACCGCTCGTGACGACCCGTTGCGAGGGGCTCGATGAGCTGATCGCCGACAACGGTCTGATCGTTGAGGAGCCGACGCCCGAGCGACTTGCCCAGGCGATCGAAACCCTCGTTACGGATCGGCCCAAGCGGGCGGCGATGTCTGTCGCGGCGCGAAGACGAGCTGAGAAATTCAACTGGACCGTCGTAGCTGACGCTTATCTGAGGCTCTATCGTCAGGTAAAATGAAGATTCGTGTACTCCATGTCATTGACCACTTGGGTTACGGCGGTGCGCCGCTGGTTGTCAAAGGTCTCGTCGAGGCGTTGCCTTCGGACCGCGTGGAGAGTTTTGTCTGTGCGCTGCGTGCGAACAAGCGGGCTGTCGATATCAGCGCCGCCGTGCAGACGCTCAACTGCCACAAGTACAGTTTGGCGACGGTCCGAGCCGTCACACGTCTCTGTGCCGAGTGCGAGATCGACATCGTTCACGCCCATCTGCAAAAAGCTGTTATCACCAGTCTTCTGGCGGCGCCTCGCTGCGGCGGCGCCCTGATCCTTCACGAGCACGGTCCGATCTTCCGCGGAGGGACGGGATGCTTCTATCGGTTGTTCCTCAAGCTGTGGGGATCGCGGGCGAACACGATCATTGCCAATTCGCAGGCAGCCTGCCGAGCTTTACAACGGGTTCTGGGATATACCGAGGTTCCTGTTGTGGTGGTGCCCAACTCGGTCGATCTACAGCGTTTCGATCCGACTCGTTACGACAGACGTATCGTCCGAGAGCATCTCGGGTTGTGCGAGGACGACTTTGTGGTTGGCTTCGTCGGTCGTTTGGATCGGGCCAAGGGTGCAGATCTTCTTATTGAAGCGGCAGCCTATTTGCGCGATCGGCAGGACGTTTGCCGATTTTATCTCATGGGTGACGGTGTCCAACGAAGAACTCTGGAGCGGCAGGTTCACAGACGACGCTTGGAGGGGATCGTGACATTGGGCGGCCTGTGTGAGAATCCCGCTGAGATTATGCGGGCCTTTGATGTGGCGGTGGTGCCGAGCCGACGCGAAGCGTTTGGCGTTGCGGCCTTGGAGTTGATGTGTATGAAGGTCCCTGTTATCGTATCGCCGGTCGGCGGGCTCCCCGAGTTGGTCGAAGAGGGCCGGGCCGGGATCGTTTTGCCCGAACGAAGCGCGCCGGCGATCGCCTCGGCGATCCGTTCGCTTCAGCAGGACCGTTCCCGGCGCGCGGAATTGGCCGAGGCGGCGTTTCGTCGTGCCAGCGCGTTTGAGCGACGCAAGGTGGTCAATCAGATCCTCGACGTTTACGAAAAGATTGTGTCTCCGACAAGAGAGGACTCTGCCTCCCATGAATGAGAAGGAATCGGCACCTTCACAAAAACCGGATGGAACGAATGTGGTTCGTTATGAGCGCAAGCACGGAGAGATCTTCAATCGGATCGAGCAAGAACGTTTGCGCCGGGCGCTGCGCGCAGCGGTGGAGGCGGTGGCGACCGGTTCCGATCCCCTGCGGGCTCTGGACTACGGATGCGGCTCCGGCAACCTGACGCAACACCTGATTGACCTCGGGTTGCACACCGTTTCAGCCGATGTCTCGGACGGTTTTCTCTCGCTGGTAAGTGAAAAGTTCGCGGCGGGCGGGTTGTCGAGCACGCTTAAGATCAACGGCAAGGATTTGTCCATGGTGGCCGACGGGACGTTTGATCTGGTGGCGACCTACTCCGTCTTGCACCACGTTCCCGATTATCTGGCCATCGTCGAAGAGATGTGCCGGGTCACCAGGCCGGGGGGGGTGTTGTATATCGATCACGAAGTAACCGAAACGTACTACCAGAGACCGGCGGAGTATAGGGAATTCCTGGTGAAGGCCCGTGCGCGCGTGAACCTCAAACGCTTCATTGCTCTGGTGTTGGATGTGAAAGGATATGGGCATATTCTTCGTCGGCTGGCCAATCCCCGTTACAAGCGAGAAGTGGATATTCACGTTTGGCCCGATGACCACATCGAGTGGAACGAGATCGAACGCATTCTGGCGGCGCATGGATTTGAGAC
>CAYSMT010000556.1:0-2402 GCA_964432135.1 uncultured Acidobacteriota bacterium | reverse complement strand
GATTACACGCTTCGTCCTGTGGTCATCGATGGACAGAAGTATGTCCATGTCTTGCTACCCGGCGCGGCGCTCGAGCTGAAAGAAGGCGTGCCCTCGCTACCTCATTTGGCGCGCAGCCTGATGGTCTCTGACGATAGCTCGGTTCAGGTCACGCTGCTCTCCCTCAGCTACCATGATGTTGTTGCTCGCGTCGCGCCATCGAAAGGGAATCTGCATTGGGGGGATGATCCGCGCAGCATTCCTTATCGTTTTGCCGAGGTATACCATGAGGATGCCATGTATCCAGCATCCATCGCGACCCTCGGTGAACCCTACATCCAGCGCGACCTGCGTGCTGTTACCCTCTCGGTCTACCCCTTTCGCTACAATCCCGTCCGAGGCGTATTGCGAGTCTATGATTCGATCACCGTCGCCGTGAGGTCGGTAGGCAAGGGTTCGATCAACATCATCAAGCGTGCCAACCCTGCCCACAGCCCGGTTCGTGCCTTCGAGGAGGTCTACCGGCAGCATTTCATCAACTACAACGAACGAATTCCCAGTAGCAAGGAAAGCGGAACGGACTATCCAGACGTTGGCGAAGAAGGTGACCTGCTGATTATTGCTCACGATCCGTGGCTTTCGAATCTCGACCCTCTCGTTCGACACAAGCGCCAAAAGGGCTTCACCGTCTCCATCGTTGGTGTTTCGACGATAGGAAACACCTGGGGACAGATCAAGCAGTACATCCAAACCTATTACAACAGTCATAACCTCGCCTTCGTCCTTTTGGTAGGTGATGCCGAGCACGTTGCGACGCCGCCCCGGCAGGTGGGTCGCGAGAACGGAGCGGGCGACCCGATGTACTCGAAGCTCGCTGGAAACGATGATTACCCTGACATCCTCGTGGGTAGATTCTCCGCCCGCTCGGCGGCGGACGTAGATACGCAAGTCAAGCGAAGCGTGGAGCACGATACTCTTTCCGCGACGACTCAAGGTTGGTACAGAAGGGCCACGGGCATTGCGTCAAGGGATGCGGGGCCAGGCCGTGGTGACGACGACCAGACCGGTATCGAGCATATCGCCGAGATTCGCAACTGGCTTCTCGCAAGTCATTGGGACCCCGTGGATGAGATCAACGAGCCGAGCGGCACGACTCAGGACATTAGCAATGCGCTCAACCCCGGTCGTGGATTGACAAACTATTGCGGGCATGGCTCGCCGGATGGATGGGCCTCGGTGCCGTTCGGTCGGGCCGATGTGAATCGCTTGGAGAACCGTGACAAGCTTCCTTTCATATTCTCTGTCTCCTGTAACATCGGCGAGTTTCATCACTACGACACCTGCTTCACGGAGGTTTGGCTCCAGGCGCGGAAGGAAGGTCATCCGACCGGGGCCGTTGGTATCTACGGATCGTCAGTCAGCCAGTACATGGCTCCGCCCATGGAGGCCCAGGACGAGTTTAACAAGTTGGTCACGGACGCCGAACGACCGTTTTCGACCTTCGGTGGTCTGTGCTTTTCAGGTTCCAATTCCATGATGGATGCTTACGGCCAGTATGGCGTCGATATGTTCGATACTTGGATCCTCTTTGGTGATCCTTCCCTGAACGTGCTTGAGCCGCGGTCGAAAACCGGACTCAAGATCACTCCGCGCAATGGTCTGAGCTCCTCAGGCCCTGTGGGAGGGGCCTTCTCTCCGACGAGTCAGAATTACAGTCTCAAAAACCGTGATGCCACGCCTCTTAAATTCGAAGTGACCGACGACAAGGCTTGGATCTCCGTCTCGCCAGAACGAGGAGAGATCCCTGCTGGTGGCACGACAACCGTCACGGTCTCGATCAACGATAACGCTCGAGATCTCGATCTCGGTGATCAAGAGGGTACGGTTTCCTTCAAGAATCTGACTAATGGTGATGGGAATACGACACGTCCGGTGAAGCTGAGCGTGGGCAACGCAGTGATTCTGCAGCGTTGGACGCTGGATGCGGATCCGGGGTGGCAGTGCCAGGGCGAATGGGCGTACGGACAGCCCACCGGTTCGGGTGGTGGCGGGGTTCTCGGTCCGGACCCGACCTCCGCTGCGACGGGTACAAAGGTCTACGGGGCGAATCTCCAGGGCAACATCACCGCTTCTCCCGGCCCTACGTACTATCTCACGAGTGGAGCTATCGATCTGAGCGGCATCACCGACACGGAGCTAGAGTTCGAGCGCTGGTTGAACTCCGGGCCACCGTGGTACGTGGCTTCGATGGTCGAGGCCTCGAACAACGGGCAGAACTGGACGGTTATCTGGCGGGCTTCGGACGAAATTTCGGAAAGAATTTGGTCGCATCAAAGCTATAACATCTCGTCCGTAGCCGATGGTAAGCAGCAGGTGTACCTTCGCTGGGGCTATGGTGTTGAAAGTGGCGGAGGTGAGCAGAC
>CAYSMT010000555.1:1847-2407 GCA_964432135.1 uncultured Acidobacteriota bacterium | reverse complement strand
CACGCGGGGCGCATCGACAGCGCCCGCATCCTCGATGAACTCTCCAAGATCGCGCCCCTCCACGCCGTCGTCGGCCAGAAGGACTACATCGCCTTCGGCGATCGTCTGCCCGAAGCGCTCGACCTCGAGCTCTGCGGAGCCCGGGTGGTCGTCACCCACATGATCGGGCTCCCGCCTGAGTTGCTTCCACCGATCGAAAGGCTGCTCGAGCGAGCGCCGCCGGATGTCATCGTGCATGGCCACAACCCCGGCTCTCAGACTCTCTGGCTTGGGGGCACGCTCTTTCTCTGCCCCGGTCACGCGGCGCCTCGCGAGGAGGGCGGTGCTGCGAGCTGCGCCATCCTAGAGATCGAAGGGCCCGGGCGTATCACGGCGCATGTCCTCAACCTCGACAGCCCGCGGACGACGCCCCCATCTCTCATTTCGCCTCTTCGGGCGAGTCTTCAGCCCTCGGAGAAGTGACCCGCCTCGGCGTGCGAAGCCAGGGATCGCGGCTTATCGTTGCCGAATGCTGACGCGCCGCTCAGGCCAGTTATTTGTCATGCTGCTCGGGCTCAGCA
>CAYSMT010000555.1:0-1837 GCA_964432135.1 uncultured Acidobacteriota bacterium | reverse complement strand
TCAGCAACGCTCCAGCTCTCGGCGCCCTCGGCGGTCAGACCAGACTGCATGGGCCGCGCCGGCAGCCGTGCGGCGACGGTGACAACCTCGGCTGTGCTCGGCTCTGCTTTCGGCTCTGCCTTCTGCTCGGGCTCCGCCCCCTCGCCGGCTCCGCCACTCCCGCCGAGAATGCCGCGGCTGCCGAGGCCTGCGCCGCGGGCGCTCCCATCCTGCGCTTCGTCGTTGAGAGCCTCCCCGTCTTCGATCTCGAGGAGCAAGCTCGTCACCGCCGCACCTACCGCTTCATCAACCTCCTCCACAGCCCGATGCAGACGCGACGAAGCACGATCCGCGGCCTGCTCACCGCACGCAAAGGAGATATCTGTTCACCAGAGCTGCTCGCGGAATCCGAACGTTTTCTACGAGCCCTCGGCTTCGTCCAGGATGCCTGGGTGGAGGCCATTGCCATCGAGGATGGAGGCGTCGTCGTCCGAGCGCGGGTGCAGGACTCCTGGTCAACCCGCTTGGGGGCGACCTACTCGAACGAAGGCGGCGAAGCGCGCTCACGACTGCGGGTGCTCGAGGAAAACTTCTTCGGCTTTGGCAAGCGCTTCGAAGCCTCCTTTTCCAAGAATCAGGACCGCAGCGAGACCTTCTTTCGCTACACCGATCCGGCCATCCTCGGCAGCCGATGGCGGGGCGAGCTCGGCTATGCCGATAACTCGGACGGCGAGCGCCGCCTGATTCGCGTCGAGCACCCCTTCCGCAGCCTCGATGACCGCTGGCGCCTCCTCACGGAGCTGGCCAAGAACACCCACGAAGAGAAGGTCTACGAGGGCAGCGAGGAGGTCGACCGCTGGTCCACTGACTCCCAGCACGCACGCCTCATCTGGGGCCGCTCCCCCAAGGGCCTGGTCGGCGACCGGCTCTTCCGCTACGAGCTCGAGCTCGACCGGCGCCGCGAGATCTGGACCCCAGCCTTCCCTGACAAAGCTGTCGTGCGACCGGATCTACGGCCTTATAACGCCGACCTCGTCACGATCGGCGGCCGGATCATCTTTCGCCGCGTGGATTTCCGCCGCACGACCCGTGTGCTCAGTGATCGCCGGATCAACGACATCGAACTCGGAAACGAGCTCAGCGCCGCCCTTCGGGTCTCGATCCCGGGTCTATCCGAAGACGACGGCGGTGACCTGCGGCTGGCCTGGCGCCAGGGCTTCGCCATCGGACAGCGCGGCTACTTCTTCACAAGCGCGTCCCAAAGCCTTCACTGGCTGCGGGGTGGCGTCTACGACACGATCTCGCGACTATCGGCGGCGAGCTATACCCGGATCTCACCGCATCGGACTCTCGTCCTACGCGCTGCCATCGACCGTGGAGAGCATCTCACCGGGGTCTCCCGCTTTCTCCTGGGGGGCGATACCGGCTTGCGCGGCTACGCCTCGCGAGCTTTCTCAGGCGACCGGCGCGCACTCCTCGTCGGCGAGATCTTCGTCTTCACCGGCCGGCGGATCGGCCGTCTCTTCGCCGTCGGCTTTGCTGGCTTCCTCGAGCTCGGCGCCGTCTGGGAAGGTGGCGAGCCCTTGAGCTGGGCCCATCTCCACCCGGACATTGGGATCGGCCTGCGGCTTCGGGTCCTGCCGTCGGCCAAGGGCAGCGTGCTCCACTTCAACGCCGCACTCCCCCTCGACCCCAACGGTGAGCCCGGGGGTCGCAAGCTGCGCTTCTCGGTGAGCTCAGGCCTGAGCTTCTGACCGACTGGGCCGTGCTGCCCGTGCGCCCCAGCGAGGTCAAATGGTGCCGCCGAGTTTGACAATTCCGGAGTGATCTGATTAGGATACCGTCTCTTCTTACTTGA
>CAYSMT010000554.1:0-2409 GCA_964432135.1 uncultured Acidobacteriota bacterium | reverse complement strand
CCTTCCGACGGGGTGGGAGAGGAGAGGGCGTTCGGCTCCCGCTGGCCGGGCCGTCGTCAGTCGGGTGGCGAGCAGGGCCAAAGCGCTCGCCAGGGTCAGCACTCCCGTAGCGGCAGGGATGGCGTAAACCCCCGCTCGGGTCGAATGCTGGGCGGCGCCGACGACGAGCGCGAGGCTGCCGGGCCAGATGACAAACGCACTCGGCTGGAGCAGCAGGATCGAGAAGAGGTCGCGGGCGAGAAGTTCGCTCTTCTGCAACGGGAGGATCGTGAGGGGGCGCGTATCGAGGGTGGTGCGCTGCGTGTTGGTCAACAGGGCCGTGAGCAGGGTGAGCAGGATCGCCGTGTCGGCGAGTGCGCCTCCGACAGCGGCGGCCAGCTCGAGCTGGCCTGCTCGGGCCAGGGCGGCAAGAAGCATCGCGCCGACGGTTCCGAAGGCCGCCGCCGCTCCGAAGAGCAGCACGCCACCGAGCAGCATCGCCGCGCTGCCGGCGAGCACGGCGGGGATGCCGAAGCGGCGCTGGACGGCTTCGCGCCAGCGGGCACGGGCGACGAGTTGCTCGAGGGACAACAATCCGGTGATACGCGCGATCTTCACAGGAGGTACCAGGCCAGCTCGGGCTCCGCCGCGCCGTCACCCAGGCGATCGAGCACAGCCTCCTCGAGGCTGGCGCACGAACCCACGGCCTGGTCGACCGTCCCTTCGAAGGCGATGATCCCGGCGTCGAGGATCGCGACCCGGCTCGCCATACCTTCGACCATCGGCATGACGTGGGATGTGAGGAAGATCGTCACACCGCGTTGCCGCAACCCGTCGAGCAGTCGTCGGATGGCGTGGGTGGAGACGGGATCGATGCCCTCGAAGGGCTCGTCGAGGAAGAGCAGCGCGGGCGCGTGGAGCATCGCAGCGACCAGGGCCGTTTTCTTGAGCGTTCCGTGGGAGAGCCTTCCACACGGCTGATCGAGCGCGTCATCGATCCCAAGGGCCTCGGTCAGCTCCGCAAGGCGCGCCGCCGCCTCCTCGCGGCCGATCTCCCGCAGCCGGCAGGTGTAGAACAGGTTTTCGCGAGGGGTTAGCTCCGGATAAAGGGTCGGAAAATCCGGAACGACACCGATGCGTCGCTTGAGTTCGCGGCCGGCCCTATGCGGATCGAGGCCCAGGACGAGCAACTCGCCAGCGTCCCGGGAGATGAGCCCCGAGAGGATGCGCACAGCCGTTGACTTGCCCGCGCCGTTCGCTCCGACCAGCGCGTAGAATGCGCCTCGGGGCACAACGAGGTCCACGCCCCGCAGCGCTTCGATCGCACCGTAGGAGCGTCGCAGTCCGGCCACGACGATCACCGGAGCATCCGTGGTGGGAGGTGTGTCCACGCCGCCAATATATGGAGGGGGGGTGGAAAAATCTCTCGTTCCGGCTAAACTCTACAGGGACAATGCATTATCAGAAGGGGCCGCCGTGGGGACGGCACAGCTTGAGTGTGTCATCGATGAGCACGAGGAGGTCCGAATGAGCGCGTGGCCAACGAGCAAGCGATTGCGCCCCCCCGTAACCTTCGTTCGAGCACTTCATCGTGGCGCGTTAGGTCTGCTTGTGTTGGGGGCCTTGTTCCTGGCTCCCGTTCTCGCTTCCGAGGGCGCTCCTGACATGCGCCCGGTTCTCACCGGTATGACTCTCGATGCTCTCGGGCGCGTCATCTCCGGCGTCGAGATCGTGCTTTCTCCCGAGGGCAGGGATGTCCGCGCTCCGCTCTTGACGACCCGCAGTGACGAGAACGGCCAGTTCGTCGTCGGTGGGGTCGCGCCGGGTGCGTATCGGGTCGTTGCTATCAAGGGCGGTTACTCGGTGCTCGTGGGTAAGATCGACACGCTGCTGCGCGATTCTCTCGAGCTCGTGTTGCGTCCCGCTGGCGAGGGCGTTCGGCCTGGTGTGCGTCCCGCGGATTCTTCATGGGTGTTGCGTCTCGCAGCTCGGGATCGTCTCGAATCGGCGGGCCGGGCCATCGCGACCGACGACAGCGACGAGCATGACGACAGCCTTTTCGAGGCGCCGTTGCTTCTCGAGCTGCGCTCGTCGAAGCTCTCCGATGGTGCGGCCGATCTTGGCGGCACGAGCGCCTCGATCGCCGGTGAGCTTCCGGTGGAAGGGGTGGGCCGCTTCGGGATGTCCTTCCAGCACCGCGCCGAGACTGCGATGCGCTCGCTCGAGGAAGCGAGCGATGCGCTGAGCTTGCATTGGACGCCCGCCGGTGAGATTCCATCCGGCGTTCCGGCGATTCAAATCGACGCGATCCGGCAATCCCGCCTTTCCTCTTACGCTTCTGGCACGCCGGAGCTGGCGCAGTATCGCAGCAATGGAGCGCGTTTTCAGGCGACCTGGGCTCTTTTCTCGCCCGGCCGGGCGCTCGAGGCC
>CAYSMT010000553.1:0-2413 GCA_964432135.1 uncultured Acidobacteriota bacterium | reverse complement strand
CGGCGACGTGCCTTTGCTGATCACGCTTCTCGGCGATGCGAGCTTTCCCCGGCGCGACAACGTTGTTGCCTTCTTGTCGTGGTCGAACAGCCCGGTCGCCGTTGCCGCGCTGTCACAACACATGGCATCCCCTCCAGCGGCACTGAGCGTGCCCGAGGAAGACCGCGCTATGCTTCTCGCGCCCATGGCCCTAGGCATGCTCGCCTCGCGAGGCGTCTCGGGAGCACTCGATCGACTGCTCGAAATTTCCTCCGACGACGCTGGCACGCTTGAGAAAGCCTCCGGAGGCTGGGGCGGTGCGCCGAGCTACCATGACGACATGCTCGAGGCCACCTTGCGCGGCCTCGCGCTTTCCGGTTCCGCTGCGGCGGCGGATCGTCTCGCTGACATTGCCTTCGGAAGGCTCGTCCCGGCGGGAGCCACGCGTGATCTCTCCAAGGCCGCGATGGACGGGCTGGACGAACTGCGTGTTTCTACCAACCCTGAAGCTGCGCAAAAAGAGCCTGAGACTCCTCCCGGCGCAAGCTGGGATGCCCAACTGGACGCACTGCCAGCAGAGACCGATCTCGACAGAAGCTCCTTCGACAAGACTGCCTACGATAAGGCGCTCGATACTTGGACCTCCGTCGACGATGCCGCGCTCGATTTCGCCAATCATGTTGAGCTTTCCGCGGCGGAACGTATGAGCGATGCGCGTCTTGATGAGATTTTTGCGACGGCTTCATTACGCGCAGGTCGCGAAGACTTCCAGGACGATACGAGCTGTTGCATCACGCTCAGTCGCCAAGGTAGGGCCAAGAGCTTCGGTACGGCGGGTGATGGGCTCGCCGTGCTCGACAATCAAAGTGAAGTTACCGCCGTACTCCAAAACTCGGTGGCGCGTGTCAAGCTCGTGCGCCAGATCAACTGGTGTGGATCAACGATTCCCAACATCATTGGCTGCGCATGGACGCCCGGGAACGGCATGACTCTCGTGCGTATGTCCCAGGTTGGTCCAGAATCCGTGCTGTGGATCCACGAATACGGCCACAACACGGGGCTGTCGCACCACGGGGACTCGCGCTACATGATGTATGGCACGAACTACGGTACGAACAACGGACTGAACCAGGCGGACTGCAACAGCTACCATCGACCCAACACACGTGCTCAGATGACGACGGTGGCGACAGGAAGCTGCGAGGACGGTGACGCCGATGGCGTGCACGATGCCCTCGACAATTGCCCCGCGACGGCGAATCTTTCCCAGCTCGACGGGGACCTCGACGAGAGCGGCGACGCCTGTGACAACTGCCCAACGGAGGCCAACCCTTCCCAGCTCGACACCGATGCGGACGGCACGGGAGACCGCTGCGATAACGACGATGACGACGATGGCGTCGTCGACGTGCAGGACTGTCGGCCGCTCAACAGCGCCGTCTGGTCCGTGCCAGCAGCATCTTCTGCTCTCGCCTGGTCAGCGGGCAGCAAAACAACGCTCAATTGGGTCGCAGACACACAGGCCACGAGCTCCCAGATTCATCGCGGCACCCTCGATGGAGGGGGCTTTCATGCGAACTGGAGCTGCTTAGCGAGCGGCCTTCCCGGCGAGAGCGCGACCGTCGCCAGAACGCCGGCGGCAGGCACTGGCTGGCACTATCTCGTCATAGGCGCCAACCCCTGTGGAACCTCCTCGGCTGGCACCAGTTCCACGGGAACGGAACGCGCTGTGACCCCCTGCCCCTGAACTCCGACGCCGTGCGGCTTGCGATAGCCGTAAGGCCATGAGAACGTGCGCAGGTTCCCTCCCGACACTTCCGCCGGGACTGGAGGAGCCATGGTTTTCCGACGCACGACCCTTGCAACGATCGTCCTCTGCGTTGTTTTCAGCGCCTGTGCTCCTTCAAACGAGCCGAAACCAGCCATCCAGACACCAGCAGAAGCTGCCAACAACTTGAGAAGCTTCGCTCCGGAAGCGGGCGAAAAACACTTCTCCAAGCTGCACATGCTGACCAACAGCGGAGAGAATGCCGAGGCCTACTTTTCCTTTGCAGGAGACCAACTCATCTTCCAGTCCACACATGGCGAATTCGCTTGCGACCAAATCTTCACCATGGGGCTCGACGGTTCGCGACGTCGCCTTGTCTCGACGGGCCAGGGACGCACGACCTGCTCCTACTTCCTGCCGGGTGATGAGAAGATCCTTTACTCCTCAACGCATCTCGCGGGTGAGGCTTGCCCACCGCCGGCCGACATGAGCCAGGGCTATGTCTGGGCGCTTTACCCGAGCTTCGACATTTTCGTCGCCAATGCGGACGGCAGCGATCCGCAACGACTGACGAATACTCCGGGCTACGACGCCGAAGCGACGATCTCACCCCGGGGCGACAAGATCGTCTTCACTTCGATGCGCGACGGCGACCTGGACATCTAT
>CAYSMT010000552.1:0-2424 GCA_964432135.1 uncultured Acidobacteriota bacterium | reverse complement strand
TGCCGGGACCTACCGTTACAAGACCGCGATCGCGGCCTGAAGCCCAGGACAATCGGCATGCCAGGTCAAGAGCTGGACGGGAAGAAAGCGAAAAACGCACCGTTGAGGGCTCACCTCACAAGATTTGGGGCCGCTCCACCCCGGCGCAATACGCTAGTTTTTTGTCAGTAGGCGATCGAGCTGATTGGCAAAGGCCTGTCGATCACTCTGGCGAATAGACCCTGGCCCCCCCGTCTCAACACCGCAGCCCCGTAGACAGTCCATGAAATCCCGCATGTTCAAACGTTCTCGGATATTGCTTTCCGTATAGAGCTCGCCACGAGGACTCAAGGCCAGACAACCTTTGGCGACGATCTCGGCAGCCAAGGGAATATCCGCAGTGACGACCAGATCATCCGGCCGAACCTCCCGCACGATATGGGCGTCGGCAACATCAAATCCCGCAGACACGCGAAACGCTCGAATATGAGGCGATCGGGGGACCTGAAGGACCCGATTCGCGACCAAGGTCACCCGCACACCCACCCGCTCCGCAGCACGGTACAAGATCTCCTTGATCACGCGTGGACAGGCGTCGGCATCGACCCAGATTTGTCGCAATTTTCTCTCGTCCATGGGGCATCCTCTGCCGCCGCTGCACACCACCGCGCGGGCAACGTGGCGGGCCATCAATAGCACGAGGCAGGCGAATCATCCCGCAGGCGATCCAGACGGCAACTCACGGCCGGGCCGAGCGAGCCACATCCTCCTAGAGATAGATCGCCAACGGGACGCGAAATGGCAAGCCCGCAACGCTGCTGGTACTTTCCCCGTGGAGCGAAGAATGTTAGACACGCTGTGAACGTTCTCGCCTCTTCATGCAGCAACACGATACAGGCAATAAAAACAAGTGCGGAATCAATGGCACGCTTTAGTTGTGGTTACAACAATCTTCGCTCCACGGTGCACGTCCTCCAGTAGGATCCGCTACCAAGCTCGAGCCGCTTATGCCCGCTGTTCTCGTCAACTGTCACGACCTAGCCCTTGCCTTCGGCGAGCGGCGGCTCTTCGACGGGCTGAGCTTCTCAATCCGTGAGGGCGATCACCTCGGCTTGATCGGTCCCAACGGGTCCGGCAAGTCGAGCCTATTGAAGATCCTCGCCGGCTTCGCGAGCCCAGATACAGGTTCCTGCGTGCACCGCAATGGCCTGCGGATCGGCTACGTGCCGCAGCATCCTGTCTTTCCTCCGGGAAAGAGCGCCGAGCACATCGTTGCGGCCGCTCATCCCACAGCGACAAGTAAGGAGAGATGGAGCCAACACGAGGTGGCGTTTGCACTTAGCAAGGCCGGTTTTGGTGAGACCTCCGTTGCCGCAGATACCCTTTCCGGCGGCTGGCGCACGCGGCTGGCCATCGCGTCGGCGCTGGTGGGCGGACCGGAGTTGCTGCTCTTGGACGAACCAACCAACCATCTCGACTTGGAGTCGATCCTCTGGCTCGAGTCGTGGCTCATGAAGGAGAGTCGGGCCGTCGTCGTGGTGAGCCATGATCGCTACTTTCTGCAAAGCTTCGCGGGATCGATGCTCGAGATCAACCGCAGCTACGCGGAAGGAATGTTGGCCGTCAAGGGCAACTACGCCGACCTGCTCGAGACCCGGGAGAGGCTGCTGAGCAGCCAAGCCTCTCAGCTTGCCTCCTTGTCGAAACGCGTCCATCGGGAGATCGCCTGGCTGCGGAGCGGCGTCAAAGCGCGCACAACTAAATCAAAAGCTCGAATCCGCGCCGCGGAGGAAAGCATCGCCCAACTCGCTGAAGGCCGTCTGCAAACGAAGGTCGAGGCGGTGAACATCACGCTCAGCGCTAGCGGCCGGAAAACCAAGCGTTTGTGGTCATGTCGAGGGCTTTGCAAGCGTTTCGGGGAGAAAGTGATCGTCGACGGGCTTGAGTTGGAGCTGACAGCGGGCATGCGCCTCGGCCTGCTCGGAGCCAACGGTGCCGGCAAAACGACACTTCTGCGCCTGATCGTCGGCGAGTTGGAAGCCGACGCAGGAACGATCCGCCGCGCTGAGGGCCTGCGCGTCGTTTACTTCGATCAACGCCGGCAGAACCTCGACCCGGAGCTGACGCTCAAACGCGCGCTCGCCCCTGATGGTGATGGCGTCATCTACCGAGGACGTCCTGTGCATGTCGTCACATGGGCGCGACGCTTTCTTTTCCGTGCTGACCAGCTCGACACGCGAGTCGCCTTGCTGTCGGGAGGGGAACGGGCACGCGTCATGCTCGCGCGGCTGATGCTGCAGCCGGCTGACCTGCTGGTGCTCGACGAGCCGACCAACGACCTCGACATTCCGACCCTTGACCTACTCGAAGAGGCGCTCCTCGAGTTCCCAGGTGCCCTGGTCCTGGTTACGCACGACCGGCATTTGATCGATCGGGTCGCGAGCC
>CAYSMT010000551.1:0-2451 GCA_964432135.1 uncultured Acidobacteriota bacterium | reverse complement strand
TTGCTCGCGCGCACGGGCCTGCCGCTCTTCGTCGATCTCAACTTGCGTGCGCCCTGGTGGTGCCGCGAGCTGATCGACGAGCTCCTCGCGCGGGCTCGTTACCTCAAGCTCAACGACGAAGAGCTCGCGTGCCTTTGCCCAGGAGATGAAACAAGAGAATCCGCGGCAACGCTTTTCGCCGAGCATAGGCTCGAGCTGCTTTGCGTGACGCGAGGAGCTGCCGGGGCGACTTGCTGGAGCTGCTCGGAGGGTACGATCTCGGTCGCGACCGAAGCTGCCGTCGAGGTTGTCGACACGGTCGGCGCCGGCGATGCCTTCTCCTCCATACTGCTCACCGGTTTACTGCTGGATTGGTCCATGGGTGAGACGATGCGGCGGGCGCAAGAGCTGGCCGCCGCCGTCGTAGGGCTTCGCGGCGCGACGAGCTCTCGGAGCGATTTCTACGCGGCGCTGAAAAGGCAATGGAGCCTCGAATGACTCTCGAAGACCGTTTCATCACTGATCTGAACGCCTACCTGGGCGCGAAGCGCTCCGATGCGCATCGCGTGCTTCACCAGCTCGACAAACTCGAGCGCGCGCTTTTCCTACGCAGCGAGCTTCTTGGCGCCTTGGAGGCCCTCTTTGCCGAGGAGGGTGGTACGGCCCTGGAATGGACACCTTTGGCCCGGGGTCTGTCGTGGGCGCAGGAGGGAGCTTACGAGGCACCGTGGTGTTACTTGGCGCTTCGGCCGCGCGTTGGGTGTTGGAGCTTTCTGAGAATTCACTGCGAGACGATGAGCGCCGAGATCGTCCAGGCCTCGGAGTACTTGGCCTTCAAGGAGCGCTTGATCGATGGGGATGCCAGCGCCGGCGACTGGACGCTCGAGATCGACCTGGAACCCTTCTCCCGCGGCTTTCCCCGCCTCCACGAGGCGCGCTCGATCGGTCGTGGCGTAGAGTTTCTCAACCGCCGTCTGTCGGGGCAGCTCCTCGAGCGTCGCGGCTCGAGTCCTTCGTTGCTGCTCAACTTCCTCCGGGTGCATTCCTACCGCGATCAACAGCTCATGCTCAGCGATTCGATCAGTGACGTTTCCGAGCTGCGTCACGCCCTGCGCTCGGCTGACGAGCTGCTCGGTCGGGGCCCCCAGGACGCGACCTGGGGTGAACACGAAAACGAGCTGCGGGCGATGGGTTTTGAGCCCGGTTGGGGGCGCCATGCGGCACGGATTCGCGAGACAATGGGCATGCTGCTCGATCTACTCGAGGCGCCGGCGCCGCGTACCCTGGAGGCCTTTCTCTACCGCGTTCCGATGATCTTTAGGATCGCGATCCTTTCGCCTCACGGCTGGTTTGGCCAGTCCAAGGTGCTCGGTCGGCCGGATACGGGCGGCCAGGTGGTCTACATCCTCGACCAGGTCCGAGCCCTCGAACGAGAGCTCAAGGAGAGCCTCGAGCAGCAGGGTCTTGATATCGCGCCTCAGATTATCGTCGTGACCCGACTGATTCCCGAGGCCGAGGACACGACCTGCGACCAGCGCCTCGAGGCCATCGCCGGGACGGAGAATGCGCGTATCCTGCGCGTGCCCTTCCGCAACGCCGCCGGCGAGGTCGTGCCTCACTGGATCTCGCGCTTCGAGATCTGGCCCTATCTCGAGGCCTTCACGGGCGAGGTGCAATCCGAGCTCTTGGCCGAGCTGCGAGGTCGGCCCGACTTGGTCATCGGCAACTACTCCGACGGTAACCTCGTCGCTTCGCTGCTCGCACCGAAGCTTGGTGTGACTCAATGCACGATCGCCCACGCGCTGGAAAAGACCAAGTACCTCTACTCGGATCTGTACTGGAAAGACAACGAGCCCCACTACCACTTCTCCTGCCAGTTCACCGCCGATCTGATCGCGATGAACTCCGCTGACTTCATTATTACCAGCACCTTCCAGGAGATCGCCGGCACCGATAGCACGATCGGGCAGTACGAGGCGCACGAGTGCTTCACGATGCCTGGCCTCTACCGCGTTATTCATGGCATCGATGTCCACGATCCGAAGTTCAATATCGTTTCTCCGGGTGCTGACGAGGCGATCTACTTCCCGGCCGACGAGAGCGAGCGGCGTCTCACGCACCTGCTTCCGGAGATCGAAGAACAGGTCTACGGCAGTCACGAGGGCCCCGATGCTTGGGGCGTTCTCGAGGATCACGACAAGCCCCTGTTGTTCACCATGGCCCGTTTGGACAAGATCAAGAACATCACCGGGCTCGTCGATTGGTTTGGTCGCTGCCCCGAGCTACGCCAGCAGGCCAACCTGCTCATCGTTGCGGGTTTCATCGACCCAGAGCGCTCAGGTGACGAGGAAGAGCGTCAGCAAATCGAGCGGATGCACAGCCTGCTTTCCGAGCACAAGCTTCACGGCAGTGTTCGCTGGCTCGAGGCGCAAGTGGATCGGGAGCGCAACGGCGAGCTATATCGCTTCGTGG
>CAYSMT010000550.1:0-2456 GCA_964432135.1 uncultured Acidobacteriota bacterium | reverse complement strand
GCCGCCAGCTTCGGGAAGACAACCACATCCAACCCTCGACGGACTGTTACACATGTCATCGATGAATAAGCCATCCCAAGGCAAGGCCTACTGGCGCTCTCTCGAGGATTACGCCGACACGCCCGAGTTCCGACGTTGGGTCGAGGCTGAGTTCCCGGCTCTTGCGGAGCTGCTCGCGGGTCCTTCGCGTCGGAGCTTCCTGCGCGTCATGGGGGCTTCGATGGCCCTCGCCGGACTGGCGGGGTGTCGTTGGCCCGAGGAGAAGATCCTCCCCTTCGCCCATCGGCCCGAGGGGCGGGTTCCCGGGGTCCCTGCTCACTTCGCCACGGCTTTTGAGCGTGGTGGCTGGGCCCACGGCCTGCTCGTGACGAGCTACGATGGCCGTCCGATCAAGGTCGAGGGGAACCCGGAGCATCCGGAGAGTCGCGGTGCGTCGGACGCCTTCTCTCAGGCTTCGCTGCTCGCTCTTTACGACCCGGACCGCTCTGAGCACCCGGTTCACGGCGTTGGCGCACGTGGCCGGCGCGTGGACTGGGAAACGGTCGATGCGGCTCTCGCCAAGATTTTCGCTGTGCGGAAGGCCCTCGGTGGCCGCGGCCTTGCCGTGCTCAGTGAGGCGAGCTCTTCCCCGAGCCGTGCGCGCTTGCGTCGCCGGCTGCTCGAGCGTTTTCCCGCCGCGAGCTGGCACGAGTACGAAGCTCTCTCGCGGGACAACGAGAGAGAAGGGACGCGGATCGCTTTTGGTACGCCGCAGCGCGTCTTGCTCGAGCTCGACAGAGCTGAGATCGTTGTTTGTCTTGACGCCGATATCTTGGCGGAACATCCGGCGGCCCTGGCTCACGCCCGGGGTTTCGCCGCATCGCGCCGGCGCGTCGATGACGGGCAGCTCGGTCGGATTTACGCGGTGGAGAGTGCCCTCTCGCTGACCGGCGCTTCCGCTGACCAGCGCTACGCGCTGCCGGCCTCGGCCATCGGAGCTGTGCTCATATCGATCGCCTCGGTGCTCGCTGCCGAGGGACTGATCTCTCAGGAGCTGCTGGGGGCCAGCGTTCCTGGGACGCCGGCTCCCTTTGTAGCGGAGATCGTGCGCGACCTTCTGGACCATCGCGGTGCCTCGCTCGTGTGTGTTGGCCCGCGTCAAGGTCCCGAGCTTCACGCCCTCGCCTGCGCGATCAATGCGGCGCTCGGCAACGTCGGTCGCACGTTGTCTTATCGTGCTGACTTTGACGCCGATCGGCCCACCCACGCTGCCGCCATCGTCTCCCTGGCCGAGAAGATCGGTGCCGGGAAGGTTGGGACGCTGCTCGTTCTCGGCGCAAATCCCGTGTTCAGCGCCCCGGCGGAGCTTGCCTTCCCTGCGCTCATCGAGAAGGTTGAGCACACGATCCACGTCGGAAGCTACCGCGACGAGACGGGGCAGGCCTGCATGTGGCACCTTCCCGAGACGCACTATCTCGAGAGTTGGGGTGATGCGCGTTCTTGGGATGGGACGCTGAGCATTGTTCAGCCGCTTATCGAGCCCCTACACGAAGGGAGGTCGGTGCTCGAGATCCTGGCTCGTCTCTTGGGAGAGGAGACAACGCGCCCTTACGACATCGTGAGGGAAAGCTTCGCGTCTCTTGTCGGATCCGAGGATTTCGAGGCGGTCTGGCGTCGCAGCTTGCACGATGGACAATGCGCCCTTCGCGCGGCTGCTAAGAAGACGCCCCTTGTTCGTTCGACCAAGCGCATCGCGGCCGCCCTGGAAGCCTACGAGGCGCCCGCGTCGCCGGCAGCGGACGCGCTTGAGCTCGATTTCCTTCCCGATGCGAGTGTCTTCGACGGTCGCTTCGCCAACAACGCTTGGTTGCAGGAGATGCCAGACCCGTTGACCAAGCTGACGTGGGACAACGCACTGATCGTCTCTCCGGCCACGGCCGCCGATCTGGACGTGCGTCACGCGGAGCGCGTACGTCTCGAGGCTGGCGAGCGCGTGCTCGAGGTACCTGTCTTTGTCGCCCCAGGGCAGGCGCTCCATACGGCATCCATAGCCCTCGGCTACGGGCGCACGGCGGCTGGTCGCGTCGGCAGCGCCGTCGGTGTCAACGCCTACGCGATACAGCGAGCCGGTGAGGGGTTCTCCCCTGGGTGGACGCTGAGCTCTCTGGGAGAGAGGGACACACTAGCGACGACGCAGGATCACTTCGCGATCGATGCGATTGGCGTCGCTGAAACGGCACGGCGAGTTCCAGAGCTGATTCGCGAGGCGAGTTTGGCCGAGTATCAGCGGGATCCGGACTTCGTCCGTCATCGCGTCCACGAGATGGAGCTCTTTTCCTTGTGGCAGGAAAAGGGCTACGAAGGGCACGCCTGGGGCATGGCGATCGACCTGAACACCTGCATCGGCTGCTCGTACTGCACCGTTGCCTGCCAGGCAGAAAACAACGTACCCGTGGTTGGCAAGACGCAGGTCAACA
>CAYSMT010000549.1:0-2462 GCA_964432135.1 uncultured Acidobacteriota bacterium | reverse complement strand
CCACTCCAGCGTTTCTCGCCAAAGAAACCAAGGTCACCGTTCATGTCATCAGCAAAGGAGCGAAGTTCATCGGAAGCTCGATGGGCGGAGCGCGCGTGACGATTCGCAGCGTCGACAGCGGCGAGCTGCTGGCGACAGGCGTCACGGCAGGATCCACCGGCAACACCGAGCGCATCATGAAAGAATCCCACGACCGGGGCGACGCACTTTCCGACCCGAGCGCGGGACGCTTCGATGCCGTGCTCGACCTGGACGAACCCACCCTCGTGGAGATCAGTGCCTTCGGCCCGTTGGCCCAACGCCAGTCAGCCAACCGCGTCTCCGCGACCCAATGGATCGTCCCCGGCAAGCACCTCACCGGCGGGGACGGCTTTCTGCTTGAGATGCCTGGCTTCAATGTCGACATCCTCTCTCCGCAAACCCACCTCAAGCTCGACGCACTCCCTGCCACGGTGCTCATCCGCGCCAACGTCACCATGATGTGCGGCTGCCCGCTGACTCCGGGCGGCCTGTGGGACGCTTCCCGAATCGAGGTCAAGGCGCTCTTGCGACGAAAGGGCCGGTCAGTTGGCGAAAAGACCTTAGCCTTCGCCGGTGAAGCGAGCCAGTTCGAGACGCGTTGGACCGTCGAGGAGAAAGGCGTCTACGAGGCGGTGGTCTATGCCTACGACGCAGCGAACGGCAACACGGGGCTTGATCGGGTGACCTTCATCGTCAAGTAGGGAAGCCAAGCGCGTTCGAGTTATACTCATGCCAGCGCGGGTTTATTGACGGCGGTGCAGGATATCGTCCTCACGGCTCCGGCGGCTCGCGTACGTGGGGACGACCTTGCCAGAGAAAAACGATCTCTCGGCCGATCTGCCCGGATCACGCCGCGAGCCCGCGAGCGCGGGTGATCGTCGTGAGAGCGATAGCTTGCCCTCTCCACCCACCGAGCGGTTGTCTCAAGTCGGCAAGCTCGTCCAAAACTCCTTCGATGGACTCACTCTTCCTCCCCCGCGCCCCGGCGAGGAGTTCACGCACTACCGCATTGCCGGAGAGGTCGGACGCGGCGGAATGGGCGTCGTCTATCGGGCTAAGGACACCGTGCTCCGCCGCACTGTCGCGCTGAAAACCCTCCACCCTGACCGGAGCATCGACGCCAGCCAAAAGCGGCGCATGCTGCGCGAAGCCCGCGCCGCGTCGGCGCTCTCGCATCCGGGGATCATCCCGGTCTTCGAGGCGTTCGAAGCACGGGGCCGGCCTTGGATCGCGATGGAGTTCGTCGACGGAGAGAGCCTGCAAGAACGACTCTCCCGCGAAGGCCCTCTTTCCCTCAAGACGGTGCTCGCCTATTTCGAGACCCTGAGCGGAGCGCTCGCGCACGCTCACGACAACGGCGTCCTCCACCGAGACATCAAGCCGTCGAACATCCTCATCTCTCATCGCGACGACATCCCTCGGCTGACGGACTTCGGCTTGGCCCGCTTCCTCGGCGATGCCACGACCGAGCAAGTCATGACGATGGACGCGGCGGACGCGCTCACCGAGGAAGGGGTGCTCATTGGCACACCCGCTTTCATGGCCCCCGAGCAGCTCCTCGGCCGGGTGCCGGACCGCCGCAGCGATGTCTACAGCCTCGGCGCAGTCATCTACCAGGCTTGCATTGGCAAGACCGTGGCGGGGAACACGCGCGAGGGCAAGCTCATTGACGCCGTGCTGCACCACATCCCGTCGCGCATCGACGCAGTCGACCCCAGCCTTCCTTGCGCTCTCGCCGACCTCGTCGAGCGCTGTCTCGAGAAAGACCCCGCGAAACGGTACCAGGACGCCAGGCAGCTCCACGAAGATCTGTGCGCCCTCCGGCGCAGCAGCGATCTGGGCGAAGCGATCACGTTGCGGACGCGGCGCCCGCGACTCTGGGCCATCTCGAGTCGCCATCTGCGGATGGCCCTGCTCGTCGTCGCCACGACGGCAGCGCTTGGCCTGACGGGATGGCTCGCGATACGTGACACGCGCCATTCGCTGCCCACCTGCCTTCCGCGCCAGGTCACGGCCCAAGCGGGGCTCGAGGAGCATGCCGCCATATCGCCGAGCGGACGTGAGATCCTCTACGTGGGT
Source organism: uncultured Acidobacteriota bacterium (assembly GCA_964432135.1). Classification (GTDB taxonomy): domain Bacteria; phylum Acidobacteriota; class Polarisedimenticolia; order J045; family J045; genus JANTFM01. The sequence continues at coordinate 362 of CAYSMT010000549.1, read as the reverse complement.
CGTTCGGAAACAGCCGCCGAACTCTTCGTCGTGGACAGTCTCGGCGGTACACCGTTGAAGCTGAGTTCGGGTCAAAGCATCGACTCAGACCCGGCGTGGTTCCCTGATGGCTCGACGATCGTCTTCAGCTCGACCCGCGATGGGCAGCGGGGCATCTGGAAAAACTCGCGCTTCGGAGGAACACCAACGTTACTTCTACGCGAAGCCGACGATCCCGCGATCTCGCCCGACGGCCGGATGATGGCTTTCGTGAGAGAGGGCGCGGACTTCTTCACGAGAATTTGGGTCGCGCCTTTGGATCATCTCGATCAGGCCCGTCAGCTCACTCACGAAGGGGACGGGCGTTGGTCGCACACGAGACC
>CAYSMT010000548.1:0-2463 GCA_964432135.1 uncultured Acidobacteriota bacterium | reverse complement strand
GTTCCCAAAGGGTCTTCGGCGGAGCTCTCGGCACGCAGCTCTTGCAGCTCGGCTTCGTGGACGAACTAACGCTCTCGAAGGCGCTGAGCCTGATGCATGGCGTGGCGGCGGCCAGCCGAGAGGAGCTCGTCCGGGCGCCTGCCGAGGTCATCGCGCTCCTCCCGCGGGACTTTGCGCGCCGCCATCATGCCCTGCCCTTCCTCGTCGAAGGAGAGCAGCTCCATCTCGCGCTGGAAAACCCGGCAGACACCCTCGCCGCCCACGAGGCGGCCTTCCTTACAGGCTTCGACGTCGTCACCCACGTCGTTCCCGTGAATGTCATCAAGGATGCTCTCGAGAAACACCATCCTGCGGAGCATCCCGCACCATCCGAGATTCGCAGTGCGACGCGCGCCGCGCAACAGACCCCCAACCCGGCTCCAAGGGACGACACAGCAATCACGGCGAAGAACGCTTCCAAGAGCGAGCCTTCCCAGGAGGAGCCATCGCCTGAAGCGACACCCCTGTCGCTGGCCGAGCATTATCTCGCGGCCGGCCGCGCCCTCGTCGCTGCCAGTACACGGGAGGAGGTCTTCGCGAGCGTGCTTGAAGTGCTCGGTTCCTGGTGCGAGCGCGGAGCTCTTCTCGCGTTGAGAGGCAGCTCGGTCTCATTGCTCGCAGCGCAGGGCATCGGCACCAAAGCAAGAAAGGACAAGGCCTTCGAGGCGCCATCCTCGGCACTGCTTTCCCGCGTCTTGGCAGACGATGCGACGCCTTTTCGGGGCCCTCTGGATTCGCCCTGGGAGAAAGACGCCCTGGTCACGTTGCTTGGTGGCGAGACCCCGGCAGAAGTGACGCTCATCCCCATCGTGCTGCGTGCTCGCCCTGTGGCGGTGCTCTTCGGCGATACGACCCAGTGCCATGACGACGCGCCGAGTACGATCGAGCTCGCGCGCCTGGCCTCCATGACGACGATGGCGCTTGAGAGCCTGATCCTTCGCCAAAAGATCCTTCGCGTCAGCGGTGCGAGGCCGTGAACGAGAACGCTCCCACCGAGCTCGCGACCCTCACCCGCCGTGTCGGTGCGCAGGGAGCACGCGACCTCCTGGCCCTCGCGCGGGACACGGTCCACGCCCGGGTTCTGGGCCGGGACGAAAACGCGCTGCTCTTCGAGCGCTGCCCATCGCAGCCGCTCTACGGTGCTTTCGTCACGCTCAAGGCCGAGGGACGCCTCCGCGGCTGCATCGGCTCGGTCGGCAGCATCGCACCCGCTCGAGAGCTCATCCGTCGCTCGGCAGCGGCCTCCGCGCTCTCCGACCCACGTTTTCCCGCGGTCAGCCCCGACGAGATCGACCTTCTCGCCTACGAAATTTCCTTGCTTACGCCCCTGGTGGAGATGGCGAGCAAGACCTTGCCCGACGCCGTTCGTGTCGGAGAAGATGGCCTCGTCGTCGTCAGCGGTGCGCGCCGGGGTCTGCTCCTCCCGCAGGTCGCCGTCGAGTGGGGCTGGGATGCCCCGACCTTCCTCGACCAAACCTGCCAGAAGGCGGCCTTACCCGCCGGTGCGTGGCGCGATAAGGCGCAGGTCTTCCGCTTCGCCGCCTGGGTGATCAACGCTTGAGCTGATGCACAGCGCGTTCTCCACCACGCCGCGCGAAGAACGACCCCACAGACCGAGATCCAAGAAAGGCGCGCCCCGGCCGGGGACGCATCCGACCGGGGCGACGCAAGAAACGATCGACTAGAGAACTTCCGCGCTGTCTCCGAGCCGCACCTCAGAGGTCGACTCGAGGATCTTAACCATCGATCCACCGGCGTTGGTCACGAGCACGACACCCTGGGCGACGACACGACGCGGCGCCTGGTTCCTTCCGTCGAGGCCCTGGGCACCCGGGCCATCCCTCCAGAACAGGATCCGGTCCCCGGCCGTCAAACCAGCGCGCGAGCCAAGATCGATGCCGACAATATCTCCCGCGCCGGCCAGGACCGCCTGCTTCCTGTGGGAGACAACGACAACCCCGTTGAGGCGACCCGCAAAGGGCGTTGCGAGCTCCCGAAGGGGAATGCGCTCGACCATCGGCACGGGCATCTCGCGATAGGGCATGAGGAAGTCGCCCTTTTCGATGCCATCGCAGGAATCGATGATCTCTGCTGTGGATGAGGTCGGATGCACAGCCAGCACGCGCAGACGCCCGAGGCGACGCAGGTAGATCGCGACCTTTTTCTTCCGGTCACGCGGATGTGTCAAGTAGCCCTCAGAGCGCACGACGACATACTCGGTGCCCGGCGCGATGGCCATGTCGCGGCCGGCGGTGAGGTAGACGATGTCTCCCGTCGCAAGCAGGTCCTTTTCTGGCTCCTCGGCGCCCAGGATCGACAAGCGCGTCGGGTCGAAATGCTCGACCATTTGCGCCAGGCAGAGCAGCTCCTGGCGTTCCGCCGCCGGGATCAGAGCAGGGCCCGTTCGCACCGGCGAAGGCGGCT
>CAYSMT010000547.1:0-2465 GCA_964432135.1 uncultured Acidobacteriota bacterium | reverse complement strand
GTCCTGGTCGAGGATTTCCTGAGCGGGGTCGAGCTCCAGATTGTCCTGAGTCTCTACATCCCAGGGCAGCTCGACGAGCCACTCAAGATGGTTGCGGATCGTCGCCGCCTCCGCCGCGTCCGGATGCATTCTCTCGAGGCGCTTGAGCTCGCGTTCGATCTCGTCACGCAGCGCTTCGGGCAGCTCCCGTTGCCCGATCTTCTCGCGGATCTCCTCGATCTCTTCCTCGAGCTCCGAACCCTCGCCGAGTTCATTGCGAATGGCCTTCATCTGCTGGCGCAGGTAGTACTCGCGCTGGGAGCGGTCAATCTCGTCCCGCGCCAGCGAGTCGATCTCGTGCTGCATCGAGAGCAGGTCGAGCTCGCGCTTGAGCTGCTGGGCGACGGCACGCAACCGATCCATAGGTTCGATGATCTCGAGCACCTCTTGGGCCTGGGCTGCATCGAGCTCGAGATTCGAGGCGACCAAGTCGGCGAGCCGGCCCGGGTCCTCGAGATTGTTCGCGATGACCTGCACCTCCGACGGGAGATTTTTGCCGAGATTCACGCCGCGCTCGAGGGCCTTTTTGACGGTCCTCATCAACGCCTCGCATTCGATGGGCTGCTCGCTCTCCTCCTCGAGCGGCGTCTCGAGCAAGGGGCTCACCTCCGCCACGAGATAGCGTCCACCCGTATCAAGGCGCTCGATGCGAGCACGGCAAACACCCTGAACGAGCACGCGAATCCGCTCGTCGGGCAGCTTGAGCATGCGCATGATGACGGCGACCGTGCCAACCTCGAAAAGGTCTTCGTCACTGGGATCGTCCAGGTCCCGCTCACGCTGAGTGGCCAGGAGAACCATGCGGTTGTCCGAGAGCGCCCGATCCACAGCTCGAATGCTCGAAGCGCGGGCGATCGACAACGGAGCGATGATGAAGGGATAGACGACCATGTCCCGCAAGGGCAGTACCGGCAGGGAGTTCGGTATGCGTACGGGTTCGCGACTTCGATCCTGAACCATCAGGCGACCTCGATCTCTATGGGCACCGCTTCGCCACGGCGATTGGGCACCTTTGGCAGGGTCACGATCAACATACCGCGCTCAGCGCGCGCCGTGGCTCGATGCGTGTTCACCGCCGTACCCAGCGGGATGCGTGCCTCGAAGGGCCCGTACTCGCGCTCGGCGTGCAGGATTCTCGCGCTCTTGTCGCTATGGGCCCCGCCGGCCATGCGGGTTCCACGGAGCACGAGCTGCCCCCTCTGCGCGCTCAGCTCGAGAGTACGCGCATCAACCCCCGGCAACTCGACCTCAACCAGCAAGGCATCTCCCGTCTCCGCCACATCGACCACCGGTGACCACGCCCCCGTCGCCGTCCCGCCATCTCTGAGTCGAATCAGCGTCTCGAAAAGACGATTGATCTCGCTCTGGATCCGCGCCACCTCGAGTTGCGCGCCTGCTCTTCGGTGCTTCATCGCTTCTCCCGACCTGGGCGGCGATGCCCGCGCCCGATCAGTCCTCTCACCTCGGAGAGGAACTCCTCGACGTCCTGAAACTCACGATAGACCGACGCGAAGCGCACGTAAGCCACCTGGTCGAGGGCACGCAAGCGCTCGGCGACCCGTTGGCCAATCACCTCGGTCGGCAGTTCGTTGTCCTGGGCCTCGTTCGCCATAGCGGCGATCTCGGCGACGATCTCTTCAAGGCTGCGGCGGCTGACAGCACGCTTCTGACAGGCCGTGAGTAAGCCCGAAAGCAGCTTCTGCGGGTCGAAGATTTCGCGCCGGCCGTCTTTTTTGATGACCATCACCGGCACCTCCTCGATTCGTTCGTAGGAGGTGAAGCGCCGGGAGCAGGCGGCGCATTCTCTGCGCCTCCGAATGGTCTCTCCCCCGGCGGATTCCCGGGAATCGACGACCCGGTCGTCGCTGGCCCCACAGTAAGGGCACTTCACGAGACCATCCTTCGCTCAACCTGATCGCGAGCGACGACCGGCTCCTCCGGCGGGCGGATGAGGCCGCCGCGTGCGACGAAGAAGCCGCCCATGGCGAGCACGGGCAACCAAGCCACCGCATGCACGACGATGGCAGCACCCAGCGCTGCGGTCTCGTCGGCGGCGAAAAGACTCACCAGGCCAAGCTTCATGGCGAGATGGTAGGTTCCCGTTCCCCCCGGCGTCGGCACACCGATCCCGACAGCGAGAATCGGAAGCATGATCAACCAGGCGCCGGGAGCCAAGCTGACGCCACAGGCCACGATGCCCAGGTGAATCCCGACCCCGATCACGGTCCATATCACCGCCGTCTGGAGCGCAAGTCGAGACAAGCCACGCAGCGTCGCCAGGGCGCCTAGTCCCGGAAAGAGGCGCGCCACCCAGGCGACGAGCGCCGCGAGCAGGCGGGGCCTCAAAGTCTCCGAGCGTTTGGACAACCAAGCCTCGACAGCCCCGCGCCGGCGGGCGAGAAAGAAGGCCGTGATGAGGGCCGCGA
>CAYSMT010000546.1:975-2466 GCA_964432135.1 uncultured Acidobacteriota bacterium | reverse complement strand
GTCCCGAACCAGTATCTGTGGCGCAGGGTCCAGGTGGTCCGCTGGTACGGCTTTCGCGGCGCCCCGAAGGGAGACAAGGCGTGAGCAAAGAGCGGTGCGACACTCCCCAGGATCCCGGTATAGGCGTCAGACTGCAGCGCTGGGAGCCCGACGACGACGGATTCTGGCGCCAATACGGCCAGAAGATCGCGAACCGCAACCTCTGGATCTCAATCCCGAATCTGCTCTGCGCTTTCTCGGTGTGGCTCTACTGGGGGATGATCGCCAAGTTCATCCAGAAAGCCCACTTCGCCGACCCGAGCCTGTTCAACTTCTTGGATGGCGCCGGCCAGCCCTACGACGGCGACGCTTACCGAGCCCTGCTTTTCGGTCTCCCGGCTGTGGCGGGACTCATGGGCGCCACACTCCGGATACCAAACTCGTTCATGATCGCCATCTGTGGTGGTCGCAACGTCAAGTTCATGACGACGCTGATGCTGATCCTGCCGGCGATCGGCGCCGGATTCGCGCTACAGCAACCAGGCACCTCCTTCCTGACGCTGATCGTCCTGGCGGCCATGTCCGGCGTCGGCGGCGGCGCTTTCGCCTCGTCGATGTCCAACATCAGCTTCTTCTTCCCAAAGAGGATGCAGGGCCTCGCTCTCGGTCTCAACGCCGGCCTGGGAAACGCCGGCGTCTCGGTGATGCAGTTCCTCATTCCCTGGATCATCACCTTCTCCGCCTTCGGCGCGCTGGGAGGCGCACCGTATCAGCTCGGCACGACGCAGCTATGGATTCAGAACGCGGCACTGGTCTGGGTGCCGATCATGCTGGTGCTGCTCGTGTTCGCTTTCTTGCTGATGAACAACCTCCCCCAGCATGCGTCGGGCCCGCTACCGGTGGCGATCGGGAAGTACCTCTGGCTCATGGCGCTGGGCTTCATCGGGGGAGGGCTCGGGATCTATCTGATGAGGACGAGTTGGGGCAGCTTCCCCGAGCTGCTCAAGATCTTCGTGCTGCTACTGCTGGTCGTCTGCATCACCCTCACATTGATGAAGTTCGCCACCCCGAAGCCGATCAAGTCGAGCCTCGATAGTCAGTTCGCCATCTTCGGCAACAAGCACAACTGGATCATGACCTGGCTGTACACGATGACCTTCGGTTCGTTCATTGGCTACGCCAACGCCTTCCCGAAGCTGATCGACGACGTCTTCGGATTCATTCGCGTCGACCCGGAGACCGGGCGTGTGCTGGCCGAGGCCGTCGTCAATCCGAATGCACCCCTGTCCTCGAAGTACATCTGGATCGGCGCCGGCGTCGGCGCTCTGATCCGACCGGTCGGTGGATGGTTATCCGACAAGATCGGAGGCGCGCGAGTGACCCACTGGGACACGATCATCATGATCACCTCCACGATCGGCGCAGGTTATTTCGTCGCTCAGGCCTCCGTCTCCCCGACGCCCGAGAAGTACTTCATGCCCTTCCTCGTGCTCTTCGTCGTTCTGTTCGCCA
>CAYSMT010000546.1:0-965 GCA_964432135.1 uncultured Acidobacteriota bacterium | reverse complement strand
CCACCACGGGCATCGGCAACGGCTCCACCTTCCGCATGATCCCGATCATCTTCTCGAAGGAGCAGGCGGGGCCCGTTCTCGGCTGGACCTCGGCCATCGCGGCCTATGGCGCCTTCCTGATCCCACGAATCTTCGGGATGCAGATCAAGGCCGGCCATGCGGAGTACGCGCTCTACGGCTTTGCCGTGTACTACGCGAGCTGCCTGATCGTGAACTGGTGGTTCTACGCCCGCAAGAGCGCGGAGATCCCTTGCTGAGGCGATGGCATCCGGAAGCTCCCGAGAGAAAGGAATTCGATGAGGTCCCGTGCTCTATTCATCTTGCTGCTGCTAGGAGTGCTCCTGGTCGGCTTCTCGCTGGCAAGAAACGGAAGGCGCATCCACTTGCTCGGCATCGATCAGGGGTATCAGCCGGCCCAGCCGATTGCCTACTCCCACCGCCTTCACGCCGGAGAGCTCGACATCGCTTGTCTGTACTGTCACAGCGGCGCCGAGAAGAGCCGGCGGGCGGGCATTCCCGCGGCCAGCGTCTGCATGAACTGCCATCGCTTCGTGACGACCACGATGGGGGCGCTAAGAGAAGAGGAGAAGCAAGCGGCAGAAGCGGGCCGGGCGGTCCGACCGCTGGTTTCCCCCGAGATCAACAAGCTCTACACGTCGTTGGGGCTGGACGAGACGAGGCAGCGCGATCCGACGCGGGAGACGGTTCCGATCAGCTGGAAAAGGGTCCACAGCCTGCCGGATTTCGTGGCCTTCGATCACCGCCCCCATGTGGCGGCGGGGATCATCTGTCAGAGCTGCCATGGACCAATTGAAACGATGGAACGCGTGCGACAGGACGCCCCTCTGACGATGGGATGGTGTGTCAATTGTCATCGAGAAAAGACAGGCAGGACGGAGGCTGGTGTACCGGTGAATCCTCCCCTTGACTGTGTCACGTGTCACTACTGAGCCGGCGGGAGTTCG
>CAYSMT010000545.1:0-2472 GCA_964432135.1 uncultured Acidobacteriota bacterium | reverse complement strand
GCGCGCCGGTTCGTAACCATGTCCCGGCGCTCCGCGTTAGTAAAGAACGACAAGCGGGCACGCGCGGCGTGCCGAACTTCCAACCCGTGTTTTCCATGGGAGCTCGTAGCGAGGTCGCGGCAGAGCGCTTCATGGATGATGCGGGTTCACAGGATACTCAGGAGAGATCCAGGCCATGACTATCAGTCGGTTCGTTCGTGTGGCAGCCTTCGTGTTGTGCCTTCCTGTCGTCGCGCTCGCGGCCGACGAGGCTCCGTTGCGACTTTCCCTCGAGGAGTGTGTCGCTCGTGCTCTCGAGCGGAATCTCGACATCGCCATCGCGCGTCTCGACCCCGCCTCGGCAAGGGAAAACGTGACGATCGCCGAGGCGCAGTTCGATAGCTCCCTCTCCGCGAATCTTAGCCATACGGATGTTCAGCAGGAGCCCACGAGCACCTTCTCGATGACCAAGCAGACGGTCGATCAGACGGGGGTGACCTATACCGATCCGTTGCTGACCGGAGGGCAGTGGACGGCGAGCATGAAGTACAACGAGAGGGACTCGGCTTTTCCGCCTGGATCTGCTGCCGCCTTCGGTCTCGTGCCGCTCAACGTCGGTGCATCCCTGACGCTGAGCATCTCTCAGCCGCTGATGCGCAACTACGGCCTGAAGATCAATCGCACCGGAATTGACCGAGCGATGAACAACCTCCAGGTCTCCGAGGCGCAGCTTGCTGACCGCGTGATGCAGATCGTCGAGCAGGTCGAAGCGGCTTACTGGGACCTTGTCGGTGCGCAGCAGGGGCTGGCCGTGGCGGAGCGCTCCTTACGCTTGGCCGAGGACTTTCTGCGCCAAACCAAGATCAAGGTCGAGGTGGGTACGCTGCCGCCCATCGAGATCACGACCGCTGAGGCCGAGGTTGCGACCCGGGACGTGAGTAAGATTCTGCAGGAAAACGCCGTACGCGACGCCGAGGACACACTGCGCGCGCTGATGCGCGTCCCGCCGAGGTCAGCGGATTGGGGGCGCGACATCGCGCCGACCGACAAGCCGGTTTTCAGTGAGACGACTCCCGACACGGACATAGCGATCGCCGAGGCTCTCGAAAGGCGGTCCAGCGTGATTCAGGCCAAGTTGGCACTGAAAAACGCCGAGCTTTCCGAGCGCTGGCGCCGCAACCAGCTTCGCTGGGATTTGCGGGTCGAGGGCTCGTTCACGACCGACGGTAACAACTTTGAGTATCTACCCCGGACGGTGACGCAGACGGTCGAGACGATCGACTGGAATGGGCCGGACGGCATCTTCAATAGCGGGGACGTTTCCCTGGTCACGACCCAGGTCGAGCGGGAGCGCCTCGTGCGCGAGGATGGCTCTCGGGGAGATGCCTTCTCGGAGCTGCCGAAGCTTGACAACACGAACTGGACCGTAGGGTTGAGGCTCGGCATTCCCCTTGGAAACCGCGTCGCCAAGGCCGAGCACACGCGGTCGCGTCTCGCCCTCGACCAGGCCGGGCTCCAGGTCGATGTCGCTATGCAGGCCGTCAGCGTGGAGGTGCGCCGCGCCGTACGGAGCGTGCAGACCAACGCGCGTCGCGTGAAATCCGCCGATCTGAACGTCATCAAGCAGGAAAAGAAGACGGATGCGGAGCAAAAACGTTATGAAAATGGTCTCTCGACGGCCTATCAGGTGCTTCAATTTCAGCGGGATTTCCTCGCTGCCGAGGCCGACCGCATCAGCGCCGTCATCGACTACATGAAGGCCCTCTCGCATCTCGAACGGGTGAAGGCGAGTTTGCTCGAGGCCCGCCACATCACCCTGGAGTGACGCGGCGGGATGGAGCCGGCATCGCCTCCATCGAGCCCGGGAGAGCCGAGGGCCTCGCGCGGGTGACTTAGAGATAAGCCATGCCGGATTGTGCGGGTCACCTGCTGTCCACGGTTCCGGAAGATTCACGCTGCAAGGGCTCCGCGGCCCTTGCAGCGCACCTGCTTTCCGTGTCCTTCCCGCTTTCTTGACACTCCCGTAAGCGCCGACTATTCTCGCGGGCGTCTAAGGTCAGTTCAGATACGTAGTTGTGCTCTTCCGATTCCCGGTGTGATCGTGGCCATGGTCAGGCTCGGCGTGCTGGCGAGAGTTCGGGAGCAGCTGGAGGAAATATGCTACTCGCTACGGGAACGCTCGTCGGTTACTTCAAGCAGGGCGGCATCGTGATGTGGCCCCTTCTTATCCTTTCTATCCTTGGACTTATCGTGATCCTCGAGCGGGGTTTCATGCTCTATGTTCGTGCACGCACGAAGACAGCCGAGCTCGTGGGCAAGGTGCGCCGTCTACTCCAGGAGGGCAAAGCTGATGCCGCGATCAAGGCCTGTGATGCTTACAAAGGGCCGACAGCCGCGATGATCAAGGCCTCGCTGCTGCGCTGGGACGCGAGCCAGGAAGAGCTCGCGAAGCTGCTCGAAAACGCCGCAATCCACGAGATCGCCCGCCTGGAG
>CAYSMT010000544.1:0-2473 GCA_964432135.1 uncultured Acidobacteriota bacterium | reverse complement strand
ACATGATCATAACGGTGCGGCCGATATCTTCGTTGATGCCGGTGACCGAGATGAAGCTCTGGTCGGCAGAAGAGGCGCTCTGGGTCTGAACTTTGAAGCCATCGGTATTGAGGTGTGTTTCATACCATGAACGGACCTCGTCATTACTGCCATCGAGCTTGAGGGAGATCGTTCCGTTCGTGCCTCGCTCACCGCTTGTGGCATAGATCGTCTTGATTTCTCGTGCACCGTCCATCAGTGGAACCCAGTCCGGGATCTTGCTCTTTGCGGCGGCGTCACCGAAGCGTGCTTCGCCTTTTTGGGATTTGATGATCACGGAGTCGCTGCCCGAAGAGGCATCGATCGTCATCTTGCCCTTGTCAGTTTCGAGGGTGATGCGGCCGTTTTTCACGTCATCGTAATTGAGGGTGACGACCTCGCCGGTGTCCTTACGACGTACGGTGATCGTTCCGGTCTCGCTATCGGACTCCACGAGCTCCAGATCGGGATGCAGCTTCACGATCATCTCAGCCGCCACCGCGGGGTTGTCCTGCAGCTCTTCGGCAAAATTCTTTGCTTTCTTTGCAATGAAACCGCAGACGACCATCGAGAAGACGATGACGAGGATCAGGATGCCGCCGCAGCCGATGGCGGCCCAGGCAAGAGGATGCAGACCCTTACGGTCTTCGCTCATATTCAACCCCTTTCGAGCGACGCCCTCCTGGCGTCGTGGAAGGATCATCTGTTCCTGGCCTTCGCTTGGCAAGTGCCTCGGCATATTCAGACGCGTCGCCGAGGGCCTGCGTTTTTCGGTAGGATGTGTGCAGGAGAGAAGCGATGGATGACCAAGCCAAGCGGCGCTACGAGGCGGGGCAGTGGCTCGACGACGACTGCCGGCAGTGCAAGCTCAGCCGCAAACACACCGTGCTCGCCGCATCGGCGGAGGGGGAGGTACTGCGCGTTTCTTGCGACTACTGTGGGGCGCAGCACAACTACCGAGGCAATCGTGAGCCGGGAGCAGGCCGCGTGAGCGCGGCGTCCCGTGGTGGGTCGCGACGGGCCGGGACACCCGAGCCCTTCCCTCTGGTCAGCGAACGCGAAAGGAGCTTTGCCATTATGCATGCCGAAACGAGCGAGGATCTCGAAGTGATGCTGCGGCGCATCATCCGGGAGGAGAGCGGCCTGACGCCGGCGGCTCCCGCCGAGAAGTGGCGTGGTGGCAGCCTCGTGCTCTGGCCCGGGCAGGAAGGGCTTCAGGAGAAGAGCTGGCCAATCGAAACCTTCTTTCACAAGGTCGTCATGGTTCGCAATCGCCTGCGCACTCTGGAGCAGCAGGTCAATGCCGCGGAGCTTCCCGAAGGGCTCAAGATCAAGCTTCAAGGCTACATCACCGCTTGTTATGGTTCGCTAACGAGCTTCAATCTGCTTTTCGCCGAGGACGAAGACCGCTTCGGAAAGTGAAGCCAAGCTCGCTACGCGTCGGTCCCGTCGCTATCCATGGCTCCAGGACGCCTGGGTTCAGCCGATGAGGCGCGCATCGGTCGGCGGTCGATGAGCGCGACGAGGAAGAAGGTCACAAGGCTCACGATCCAGGTGAAGTAGATCGGGTGGGGCAGTACGCGCCATGAAGGTGGTGCGATCAGCCAGGCGACGAGGCTGAGCATCGTCATCGAGAGTGTCCAGCTCGCCGATGAGCGCCGGCAGGCGGCGGGCCAAAAGAGGGTCATCAGCACGATCAGCGTGTAGGCCGTCGAGAGGGTCAAGCCGATCAGCAGCATCTTGAGGATTCCGCTGACGGTCAGCGCGAGTGCGAAGGTCACCACACTCAGCGCCGCGACGGTGATGCGGCAGACGAACTGCTCGCGCGTGGCCGTCATCGTCGGGGCGAAGAAGCGTTTGATGATGTCGCTGGAGACGAGCGTGGCGCTGCCCATCAAGAGCGCGGAGGCCGTGCTCACATCAGCGGCCCACAGCCCTGCGAGGATCAGGCCGGCTGCGAGGGGCGGCAGATCGAGCACGACCCGGGGCAGCGCGTCCGTGGGTACGATCCCTGGATAGAGTGCGGCGGCGGCCATGCCGATCAGCGCTGCAATGAAGCCCACCGGCAGGATCAACAAGCCACCTATCAGATAGGCGCGCCGGGCACTGGCCGCATCGCGTGTGGCGAATCCGATCTGGATCACGGACTGGGTCGAGTGAACCTGCGTCATCATCACGATGAACCAAGCGGAGATCAGGCCACCGCCCACGGCGAAGAGGTCGAAGCCGGGATGGCTCGCGGGCAGGCGCGCGGTCAGTTCCGAGAATCCACCGAGGCGATGGATGGTCAGCGCGGCGCCGAGGAGAATACCGAGATAGATCACCAGGACGTTGATCACGTTGGTCAGACCCGCCGCCCAGAAGCCGCCAATCAGCGTGATGCTGACGAACACCAGCGCCGTCACGGCCATCCCGGTCCGGAGGTCGAAGACGGCCGGTAGCAGGGAGTGGAGGA
>CAYSMT010000543.1:0-2476 GCA_964432135.1 uncultured Acidobacteriota bacterium | reverse complement strand
ACAAGTAACGACGCTATCCTTGTGCCCTGCGCCGGTAGTTCGTTATCATCTTCGCCGGCCCTCGACGCCTCTGGCTGCGTTGGGCCTTCTCCGCAAGCTCCCGGTATTCCGTTGTCGGCCCGCCTTAAAAAGCAACGCCGATGACTCGCCGAATGGGACAACGGACTTCTGGCGTGGGGCACTCGCGAGTCATATCTCGGAAAGAGGAGCGATCGATGGCCTTTCGGCGCAAGGACTGGACCCGGCTCATCTTCGGAGAAATGCCGATCTACCTCAATCCGGAACGTCCGGAATGGTTTGTCCCCAATAGCCAAGGTGATGCTCTCCTCGAGCGCCTTGCCGAGGCTCCATTGCACACGCCGACCCTGCTCGAAGAACGCTTTCTTGCCCGTCTTCCCGATAGTGCGATCACGAACACACCCTACTCCGGCCGCGCGGCTTACCTTGCAACCGATCGTCTGGCCGAGCTGTGGTTCCACATCACGAACCGCTGCGATCTGGCCTGTCGCCATTGTCTGTTCTCATGCGCGCCCCGAGAAGCCGACGAACTTCCGGCTGAGCGTATCCTTGAACTCGGCCGACAAGCCCATGCGCTCGGGACGAAGGTCTTCGCGCTCACGGGCGGTGAACCATTCATCCACCGTGAATGCCAGAAGGTCTTCTCTGGACTGCTTGAGCTCCCGAACACGCAACTCGTCGTACTGACCAACGGGATGTCACTCCAACATAACGAGGCGCTTCTCGCTCACCTCCCCCAGGACAGACTTCACCTTCAGATCAGCGTCGATGGACTGGAGGCCAGCCACGATCGGCTGCGCGGCAAACATGCCTTCAAGAAACTGCGGCGTGAGCTCGCCTGGCTCGCCGAGAAGGAGTGGCCGTTCACGATCTCCACCTGCATCGACCGCGGCAACCAGTGCGAGATGGTAGAGATCGTCGAACAAGCTGCACATCTGGGGGCGACGACCCTCCACTTCATGTGGTATTTCGTGCGCGGGCGCGGCAAGGAGGCAAAGGCTCCGGATATGCCCACCCTTGCCAAGGATCTCATCAACGCTAGCCAGCGTGCAGAGGAACTCGGACTAAGCCTTGACAACGTCGATGCCATCCGATCGCGAGTTTTCGCTCCCCCTGGGACCAAGCACGATGGCTCATCGAGCGGTTGGGAGTCCATCGCCGTGGGTGCCGATGGGCGCGTCTATCCCTCCCCTGCCCTCGTAGGCGTCCCGGAGCTGGCGACGGAGATCGAAACGACGCTGGCGGCTGCCTGGCGCGACAGCGAGATCCTGCAACGGCTGCGTGCCACGACGGCAGCGAGCCTTTCGAACCCACTGCGTTACATCCTCGGCGGCGGAGACTCCGATCACTCCTACATCCATGGCGGGCGCTTCACCGGCGCCGACCCCTACGATTCGATGCACGCCTCGCTTGCCCTGTCTTTGATCGTGCGCGAAGCCGGTCGGCAGCCTGCTGAGGGCCCACCACGCCTGCGCGCCAAGATGGGCGACCGGCTTGAGACTTGCTCCGTTAGCGGAGAAGTCGCACTGACCCACAGCAATTGTGTGCTCGCGTTGTCAAGCGAATCCGGCACCACCTCCGTCGGCCGTTTCTATGCCCAAGCAGCTATCGAAACCAAAGAGGACATCCTCAATCCCGTCTGTTATGACGCTGACGCCATCTCGCACATCCCGGTCGAGGGCCGCGTCCGCAGCTATGGCTGCGGGAGCCCGGTGCTCGACGCCCGCCTCTCTCCCGGTGAGAGCGTCGTGGACCTCGGATCGGGGACGGGCGTCGAATGCTTCATCGCCGCCCGTCTCGTCGGTAGCCTCGGCCATGTCACGGGCGTCGATATGCTCGACCCGATGCTCGCCCTGGCCAATAAAACGGCGCGCGGCGTACGGGATGGCCTCGGCTACGACAACCTGAGCTTCTGCAAGGGCTTGCTGGAGGAGTTACCCATCGAGGACGCGAGCACCGACGTCGTGCTCTCGAACTGCGTGCTCAACCTATCTCATGACAAGCGCCGCTGTTTTGCAGAGATCCGGCGCATTCTCAGACCCGGCGGACGGCTCGTCGTCTCCGATGTCGTTTGCGAAACGGATCCCGGCCCTGCGATCCGCAACGACGAGATCCTCATGGGCCAGTGCCTCGGCGGCGCGTTGACCCAACGCGATCTGTTCGGGTTGCTCGAAGAGTCGGGCTTCGCCGCCACGCGGGTTCTCAAACGTTTTCCCTACCGCACCGTCCATGGGCACGAGTTCTTCTCGATGACCTTCGAGGCCCAGCACCCCGCCGCCACGAAGCGGGTGCGAGCGATGTATCGCGGTCCTTTCCCGGCTTTGCTCAGCGCAGAGGGAACCCTGCTGCCTGCCGGGCAGACGACGGAACTCTCCTCCCAAGCCACCAGTGCCCTGGGCGATCAGATCTTCGTTTTCGATGACAAGGGAGGCGTCGCCAACCTCTCGATCGGGGCCAA
>CAYSMT010000542.1:0-2476 GCA_964432135.1 uncultured Acidobacteriota bacterium | reverse complement strand
GAGCTTTGGGGTCGTTTTTCTTCATACGATCTCCGCAGTCTTGGTCTGGAGCACCACTACTGAAGAGGGTTATCTTGCTGAGGGTTTGGAGCAGAAAAGCGAGTTTGAGGAAGCCCGATGCCGCGAACACGACCACGTTAAGCGGAAGGATAAAGGAATAGCTTATCGTCGAAACGGAGAAAAAAGCGGCCATGGGCCCGAGAGATGCCAGCACGGCGATATTGGTTCCCATCGCGGCGACCAGGAGCCAGAGGGCAGCGTCGATCTGCAGGGCGAGCCCACGAGAGTGTTGAGGATGTAGAACGATGGGAAGGTGATCACGAGAGTTGGAGGGAAGAGCATCGGCACCTTGACAGCGCTCGCAAGCCACTGAAAGAATCTGTCGCTTCCACTTCGAATCGGCGCAAATGAGCCCATGCACGATCCATAAACCTCACCCAACCCGAGGAGGACGATCGCGAGTTAAGCACTGCAATCTTGCCGTGGCCGTTCCCAAGCATATGCGAGCTTGTTGTTTCTCTCCGCAGAATTCGGTCGAGTGCATGGATGGCAGCAAACATCTTTCTCCTTTTAGATGTGATTGCCATGGGCGCGTACTTTGATATACAAAGCACTTTATTGCAAGTAATTGCCAATGTCGAGATATTCTTCTGGGCGAAGTGTTCCAGAGGTGCGGTTGCTAAAATGCCAGAATGATTTGCGATTGATTTTGACGTCATCGGAGCCACTTATGCGTCTCTCGTTGCTGTTTCTGATCCTTTCCGGGCTTGCTTGTCACGCACCCTCTGCGGCTCCTAGTTCGTCATCGTCATCAGCGAGTGCTCCCGCGCCTGCGGACGAGTGCGCCGGCACGGAGCGCGAGTCGACGGTCGGGAGCACTATCGCGGATGCTGTTGCTGTTCCGACCTCCTATCGGCGGGCTCCAGTCTCAAAGAACTCCTTCGGGGCATGGCTGCGCAGCTTGCTTCTTCGACCCGGTCACCCTGACGTGCTCCTTTATGACGGTCGCAAAAAGGGCAATCAATCGGCGCACTACGCGGTCTTGGATCTCGACATCGGGGACAAAGACATCCAGCAATGTGCAGACGCGGTGATACGGCTGCGTGCGGAGTTCCTTTTTGCCGGTTCGTGTCAGGAAGAAATTGTCTTTCATTTTACCAACGGAGATATCGCACGGTGGGAAGACTGGCGAGGCGGACTGAGGCCGCACATCGCGGGAAACACAGTTTCGTGGCGCCAGGTTGCCAGCCGTGACGGCAGCTACGCGAACTTTCGTGCGTATCTCGAGACGGTCTTCATGTACGCCGGATCCGCTTCCCTTGAGAGGGAGTTGCTTCCTGTTGAGAATTCGGCTCAACCAGAGATCGGCGATGTTTTCATTCGTGGCGGTTTTCCTGGCCACGCCGTGATCGTCGTTGATCTTGCTCAGAACGAAGCTGGTGAGCGAATCTTTCTACTCGCCCAGAGCTACATGCCAGCTCAGGACATTCAGATTCTCAAGAGTTTCGAGGACATCAGTCCTTGGTATCACGCAAGATCCGGTGGCGAACTTCTCACGCCGGAGTGGGTGTTTGATCATGCTGATCTGAAGCGTTTTCCTCGTTCTCGTTGTGAAGCGGGACATACCCAATAGCTTTCTAATCGTTGCGAGCTAAGCGGCCGGTGCCGCGGGGCGTGGTCCGACAGGGTGACGTCGAGTCGACGGCTTGGCTGACGCTTTCAACAAAGAGGTCCGAGGAACTGTCTTGCCGGATCTAAATGAGCAGTGTATCCGCACAGCAACTCGTGAGATGCTTGCAGCGGGCGTTGCAGGTTGTGGGAGGGTGGAACGTCAGTGGTTTCAGCGCGAGAAGCACTTGATCGTCTACGCGAGGGCAACCGTCGTTTTGCTTCGGGTGCTTGGACGGATGGGCGTGTGACGAGCCCGGAGCGACGTGAGGCTGTGATCGCAAGCCAGGCGCCTTTTGCTGTCGTTGTTGGATGTTCGGACGCGCGCGTTCCTCCGGAGATGATCTTCGATCAGGGTCTCGGAGATTTGTTCGTGATTCGCGTTGCGGGGAATGTCGTGGGTCATTCGCAGCGGGGCAGCGCGGAGTTTGCTGTCAAGAGCTTCGGCACGCCGCTTTTGCTTGTTCTGGGGCATTCACGCTGTGGGGCCCTGCGAGCCACCTTGGACGAGATCCGGCGTCCGACGCCGGACCTGTCCCCTGACCTATGTTGGATCATCGATCGGGTGCGGCCTGCGGTTCAGGCCTCTCTGGGCAACCATACCAGCTGCAAGGCCGAGGCTTTGCTCCGACGCGCGGGACGCGAGAATGTCCTTCGCAACGTGAAGATTCTTCGTCACGCGCCGGGGTTGCTCGGCGAGAGGGTGCAAAGCGGTCGCCTTCTCGTCGTTGGTGCCGAGTACTCGCTCGAGACGGGCATGGTTGACTTCTTTGATGGCGTGACGCCACCGGCCAGCAAGGGCGTGGAG
>CAYSMT010000541.1:0-2479 GCA_964432135.1 uncultured Acidobacteriota bacterium | reverse complement strand
CCGAACGGCACTCCCCCTACCCACCTATATTGGTGTCACCGACGAAGCGCCTTACTGCCCCGCAGATCGAGATGGCCCGTTAGTCCGCACCAAGCAACCGACCTGCCACTGGGACGAATGTGAGTCAGTTCATGGGAATTTCGCTTTTCTTGACCTCGATGAGTCGACCGTTGGTGTGGACTTCAACGGCGATGGAGACCGCTCGGATCAAATGTTGGCACTTCGTATTGTCGGCTCGGGGCAGACGACAAACATCTCGATCAATCACTCTTGGGTGGCCGATGGAGACCTAGTGGCGTACCGACGTTCCGAACGCCAGGAAAAGCAGGACCTCAACGGAGATGGAGATCAATCTGACCTTCTTCTTTATTGGTACCGCGCTTCCACGGGAGAGAGTGCGGGGCCGTATCAGATCAACTACCGCTATCCTCGTCCTGCAGACCCGTGGGTCGTCTTTGTGACTGACGAGGCCACGGTGTCCCAAGACCTTAATGGCGACGATGACATGACGGATTCCGTGATCCAGATCGCTGACACCCGCAGCGGTGAGCTCATCAACACCGGCATCGTAGGAACAGTCGGATTTGCCGGCCGGCGGCAGCTCTGGGTTCTGACCGCGGAAAAGGACTTAGGTCGGGATCTCAACGGAGATAATGTCCTCGATGATGATGTTCTGCGTTGGGCTCGGCTTCCTGGGGTCACCAGTCTTCCCGAAGGCGTGCACAATACCGGTATCGTTTCCTACTACAATTGGTATGTTTGGGTCGCTGGAGGAGACCTGGCGATGGTAGCTGTACCGGCCGAAGACGAGCATGCTCTAGGACGCAGATGGGACCTTGCTGCTGTCTACCTGTCGGATAAGGGCCTTGAAGTTGTTGTCGAGGATGCCAGCAGTGCCGTGCTCGATGGAGATCGTTGGGTCTGGGCAGAGTCCTCCACGGGTCCCGGGCACCTGATTGATTTTGGTACCGGTGAACGCAAAGACCTGAATCTGTCCGGCTTCCCGGGTGGGATCGAAGGCGACAACCTCATCACCTACAACATCCACGACCGAGACTATCTTATCGGCTACCACAACATCGCCACGGGAGAAAACAGGGAGATCGGATGGACCCATTGGAGCTTCTTCGGCCCAGAGGCGGTTATCAAAGGAGACTTTATCTCCTGGCACAATGATGTGCGCACCGAGTGCTATCCCGCATGGGCCTCCTGGATGGAGATATACCGCATATCCACTAAAACAACCTACAAGACCAACGGTTCCGGCTACAAATTCACTCATGGGGCGCTTGGCCCATTCTACATGGCTTTCACCGAACCAGAGTTCTGGTCGGGGATCGAGTATGACGGCAAGCCCGGGCTCCATGGCAGGATGTTGACTTACTATGTACCTCCTTGTATGAGCTTCGATGAGCTAGAAACCCACATTAAATGGGCTGCTACTCATGACTCAGCCGTCAATACTCGACTTCTCGGAATGGCTCGGGACGCACGCCGCGCTTGGAAATCCGGACGAATACGCCCGGCCGGAGACGCGATCTGCGCTCTGTTCAAGCAGCTAACAGTTCCGCTGGAAGCGGAGATTGCGAACACATCCCGACAGTTGGTGCGCGGATGTGCTTTGAGCACCGCTCTCGCACTTGGCATCCTGGAATCTGAGGACGCCTGCGGCGTCGCAGATAACTGCCCCAACCGGAAGAACCCGATGCAGGTAGATCTCGATGACGATGGGGCCGGCAATGTCTGCGACCTTTGCCCGGGTATCTTCAATCCCGATCAGATCGACAGCGACGGAGATGGACGCGGTGATGCGTGCGATCTGTGCCCGATGGTAGCCACCGGCAAGGACCGAGACCTAGATGGCGACGCGATTGGGGAACAGTGCGACAACTGTCCGAGCATGAGAAACCCGGATCAGAAAGACTCTGACGGGGACGGTATAGGAGACGCCTGCGATCGCACTCCTTGATTTGTCGCGGAATGCTATCGGTAGCCGCGCCAAACCTCGAAGCGTGTGCCCCCGACAAGACGCTGTACACGACGGAAAACCCGAGCGAAGAGGCGTCCGACACCTACTGTGCGCTGAACGACAACGACAAGCGAGCCCCGAGCACGTAGGTGGCGAGGAGCCTGCCGCACGAGTGCTTCGAGGGCCTCGAAGTCCTCTTCCCTCCCACGATGGATAGGCGGGTTGCTGAGCACGAGGTCGAAGCGCCGCGAGGAATCCAAAGCACCCCAACCATCAGAGAGCACAAGCTCGGCTCCAGGTAGGTTCTCGCGCGCCGCTTCGAGCGCCAGAGAGTCAACATCCAGCAGAGTCAGATCGGAATGCGGTACAAGGCGCCGCACACCAAGCGAGAGCACGCCGTGACCGCAACCGTAGTCAAGGATTGCGCCTTTGGGACGAAGATGATCCAGAACGGAAAGCAGGCACGCGCTGCCCTCATCGAGTCGCCCGGCCGCGAAGACACCTGGCCAG
>CAYSMT010000540.1:0-2480 GCA_964432135.1 uncultured Acidobacteriota bacterium | reverse complement strand
GTGCAAGATCAGAGAGAACATGCAGTGCCCCCCCAAGCCCAGGAAGCCCCGGTGAGGATGACGAGCTCAGCGGATGAGCCCACAGCCGCTTTTGCGCGCCTGCGCTACGCAGACCAAGGCGCAAGCGTACGCCGTGAGGCGGGCTACGCTGAACAGATCGAGCGCAACGGGGCGGTTTATGCTGGCGATCGTGTGGAGACGAGCGAGCGCCAACGCGCCGAACTGCAGCTCCCGGATGGGACGCTCTTGCGATTGGACCATAGCTCTTCTGTCGAGCTCTATGATCTTGCCGGAGGTAACTCAGAGGCGAGCGATCGCACGATTCTGGCTCTGCGTTGGGGACGCCTTCAAGCCGAGGTTCCTGATCCCCATGACGGGGATGCCTTCCGAATCGACACCCCCGCGGCGTCGATCTATCCCCTCCGCCGCGCCGCCGTGAGGATCGACATCGAGCCCGACGAGATGACTCGTGTCACGGTCGAACGCGGTCGAGTCGAGGTCGCAGGACAGGGGGGATCGATCATCCTGCGTGCTGGTGAGCGCACGAGGATTCACGCAGGCCAGGCTCCCTTGAGGCCCTATGACGTTATCTTGCACGTGCGCGATGCGTTCGGCATGTGGGTCGACGCGCGCGCGGAGTCCTTCGCCTTGAACGCGGCACCCGGAGCCGAGTACGACGCGTTGCCTGACGAAGTCAAGCCCTACTACGGCGAACTCTCCCGCTATGGGGAATGGGTCTATGACAACGAGTTCGGCTGGGTCTGGAACCCAAGCGTGGCCGATGATTGGCGTCCCTACAACCGCGGTCGCTGGGCCGATGGTCCCTACGGCCCAGTGTGGTACGGATCGGAGCCCTGGTCCTGGTCCGTTTATCGCTATGGGCGCTGGGATTTCCGCGTCGGGCTCGGCTGGCTCTGGATTCCCGGTCGGGTGTTCCGACCCGCCCACGTCTGGTGGTATTACGGACCCGACTACGTAGGCTGGTGCCCGGTCGGCTACTACGATTCGCCGGTCTACGTTTCGGTGGGCTGGGGCTGGGGACACCGCTATTTCGATCACCATCCTTGGGTCTTTCTCGGCTACGACGACTTCTACTACCACGATGCCTACGACTACGGTTACCGAAGACATCATGCGCGCCGCGTACGTCCTTCCTTGGATCGCGCGGTCGTTGCCCGTCATGCGATCGGTGGTCGGGCACCACATCAGACAACCCATGCCGGTGCTCGCGTGGCAAGGCGCCGGGCGCTCGACAGATCGACTTATGAACAGGCGCGGCGTCTCGCGGGGCGAAAAGGCACGACTGTACGACGCGTTGCCGAGGCCGATGCTCCTCACCGAGACGGCTTGCGTAAAGGCGTTGCACACAGGCCCTTCCGCGAGCGTGAAAACGACTTGACACGGCGGGCGGCGCGCGTCCGTGGCCGCGAAAAGCTTCCTTTGACCAAGCCGTCGCGGACCGAAGGCGTGCGCGCGGGCCGTCGCGGTACGCCGAGTTCCGGCGACCACAAACGTCCCGTGATCCGTGTGCGCACGGGCGATGAGTTGCTTCGTGACGTGGCACCGGGCCACGGCCAACGCAAACGCCCCATGGTCCGCACGCGAACGGGCGCTGATCCCCGTCGTGAGCAACGCCCCAATAATGCCGACAAGGCGCCACCGGCAGTCACGGTTCGGCGCCGTCGCGCAGACGCAACGAGCCCCCCACGCGTGACACCCGCTCCCGTCGCACCGCGTCGCGGCGTGGATCGCCGCACGGCGGGACGTCAGGCTCCGCGCTCTCCCGCAGGAAAAGAGCGCGGCAAAGGTGGACAAAACGGCAGCGTGAGACGTTTCCTCGATAGCATCGGAGGCGCTGACAACCAGGCCATCCCGCGACGGAGGAGGACGACCTCACCTCGAGATCGGCGAACACCAGAGCGGGAGCGTGCCACACCTGGGAGTCCGGCCACAGGTCATCGTGCACCCCCGCCGCAGCGCCACCGGATGGAAGACGGGGCTGCTCGTCGCTCTCCCGCTCGCCAGGGCTCTCCTGATCTCCCACGTCGCGTTCCGCAGCGCTCGTTTCCCACGACGCAACGTCGCTCCACGCCACCCCAAGATGCGCCTCGCGCACCGAGGAGACCTTCCGCGACGACTCCTGCGCCGAGGAGACCTTCCGGGCCTTCAGGCAAAGCTCGCGCACCAAGGAGACCTTCCGCGACGACTCCTGCGCCGAGGAGACCTTCCGGGCCTTCAGGCAAAGCTCGCGCACCAAGGAGACCTTCCGCGACGACTCCTGCGCCGAGGAGACCTTCCGGGCCTTCGGGCAAGGCTCGCGCGCCGAGGGGCTCTTCGTCCCGGGGGCCTTCAGCCCGTTCTCGGCCGTCTTCTCCCCGTTCCTCGGGTTCGCGCGGGGCCCAGCACCGGCGCTGAGGGAAGTGCAGCAGCAACGGGAGTTAGATCTCGGCAAGCCGCCCAAGGGAGCGAGCCGGAAGAGG
>CAYSMT010000539.1:0-2485 GCA_964432135.1 uncultured Acidobacteriota bacterium | reverse complement strand
CGAGATGGCGTTCGACAGTCGCGAGGAGTTCGCCGCGACGAACCGGCTTGGTGAGGTACTCGTTCATCCCCGCTGACAAACAGAGGTCGCGGTCGCCGGCGAGGGCGTGCGCCGTGAGAGCAATGACGGGAAGCGCCTGGAGTCGGGAGTCACGGCGAATGAGCCGCGTGGCTTCGAGACCATCCATGACGGGCATTTGCACATCCATCAGCACGAGAGCGAACTCTTTTCTCTCGAGCGCGTCGAGTGCCTGGCGGCCGTTCTCGACGGCATGGACTTTGTAGCCCGCTCGTCGGAGCAGCGTGACGACGAGGCGCCGGTTGACCGGATTGTCCTCCACGACAAGCACGCTTTGGGATCCGCCGAGCGCCGACGCCGAGCGAGGAGCCGTGGGCGGCTTCGGCGCCAACTGGGGCCAGGCAACGGCCAGCGCCTGGGCGAGTTGGTCGCGTGTCGCGGGAAGGGCGATGGCAGCGTCCGCCATCGAGGGAACACGCATCAAGGGCATCGGTGAAACGATGATCAGCGGCGCATCCTCAGCGAGTTTGGTGCGCATCGCGTCGAGGAGCGCCGGCGAGGCGTCAACGCTCAGCAACGCGCTGTCGATCAGGAGGATCTCGAAAGGGTGTCGCTGGCTGAAGGCCTCTTCACAAGTCGAGACAGCGGAAACGAGATCGCCGAGGGTTCGGGTTCGAAGCCCCAGGCCGAGCAGCTTCTCCGAGAGCGAGGCCTGGATGGCCGACGAGGGGTGAACGACGAGGGCACCGCGTCCCGCGTATTCGTGGGCTGAGAGCTCTCGCGCGGGTCCGACGCGCACCTCAAGCGGGACCTCCAGAACGAAGGTCGAGCCCCTCGGTGATGAGCTCTCCAACTCGAGCGTGCCTCCCATCACTCGGGTGAGCTGCTGGGAGAGCGCGAGTCCGAGCCCAGTGCCGCCATGAGCTCTGGTCAAGGTTCCGTCGAGTTGGCGAAAGGCCTCGAAGATGAGTTCCTGTTGGCTTGTAGGAATACCGCGTCCTGTGTCGCGGACGAGGAAACGAACACTCTGGCGACCCTCGGATGGGCGATTCGCAGGTTGGATCCGGATCTCGATCTCACCAGCGTCAGTGAACTTGATGGCGTTGCCGAGCAGGTTGACCAGGACTTGGCGAATGCGCGCTGCGTCGCCGTGAACCTGGCGAGGGAGATCTCGTCGCGGGACGTCGACAAGGGTCAGCCCCTTCGCCCGGGCGCGCGGCGCAAGATGTTGGACGATGCTCGAGACCAGGGCCTCGGGGTCGAAGGAGAGCGGGTTGAGCTGAAGCTCACCGGCCTCGAGGCGTGAGAAGTCAAGCACATCGTCGATGATCAGAAGAAGATCTCGCGCGCAGCGGTGCACCGTTTCGAGGTTCTCGCGAATCGGTCGAGCCAGCGTGGCATCGAGCGCGAGTTCGGTCATGCCAAGGATGCCGTTGAGCGGCGTGCGGATCTCGTGACTGACGTTGGTCAGGAACTGGTTCTTGGCTTGGCTCGCGGCCTCGGCGCTGCGCCGCGCGCGCTCGACTTCCGAGATGTCTCGGGCGAGAAGTACGACCGCGGGACGGCCGAGGAAGACGACGGAGGATCCGGCCACTTCGGCTTCGATCGTGCGTCCCGAGCCCGTACGGAAGAAGAGGAAGCAAGATGTTCGGTCGCTGGCCTCGAGGATCTGTGCGAAGGCTTGCTCAGGGTCGTGGCTGCTCGGCGGTGCGAGCCAGTCGTCGAGACGCGTGCCTTCGAGTTTCTTTCGGTCTTGCTGGAGCCACTCCAGGGCGTAGGTGTTGGCGTTTAAGATGGCGCGGCCCGCGGGGGCGACGATGATCACGGCCGCCGGGGCCGCATCGACGACAGCGCAGAAGCTGCGCTCCTCGGTCTCACGTTGGAGCGCCTGATCATGGGTAAGCTCGTGTAGGTGGCGGTGACGCCTTTCCGCTTCGTCGAGTAGCCAGCCCGCGATAAAGGCCAGAAAGATACCGATCTCAAAGGCATGCAGGGGCAGGAAAGCGATGCGGAGCGGGTCGAAGGGAAGCGCCTTGAGATCGATACTGCGCACGATGCTTTCGACCCCAAGGGTGGAGATGAAGGTCATGCCGCAGACGAAAACGAAGCCGACCGCCGACCACCGGGGCCAGAAAAAGCGGCCGGCGGACCAGTCGCGGACATGGCGCAAAATGGCGAGAGCGGCGAGTGCGAGCGTGGGAAGGCCCAGTGCGATCGCGATCAGTCGTGGGTCGAACACGTCCAACACTCCCCTTCCGGGAAAACCCCCGCGCCGCAGGTAGAGCCCTGCTGCGGGACGCTCTCGGCGTGAATTGCAGGGGAGAATCTAGTGTCTCGTTGGAGGACTTTGCTACATTTCTCGCGGCTTCTCGACGGGTCTGGTTGCGTAAGCGCGATCCTGAGGATCCGAGGTAGTTAACCACCACGGGTTCGGGCACTTTGCACTCGCGCGTCGCTTTGCTCCGGA
>CAYSMT010000538.1:0-2492 GCA_964432135.1 uncultured Acidobacteriota bacterium | reverse complement strand
CCATATCTTCGGCGGACGACTGCTCGCCCTCGCCGATAAATGCGCCGCAATCGCGGCCATGCGCCACTGCCGGCTCCCCGTTGTCACGGCCTCCTTCGACCGCGTCGATTTCTTGCGGCCAGTGACCCAGGGGATGATCGTCGTCTTGAGCAGCGAGGTCAACGCCACCTTCCGCAGCTCGCTCGAGGTCGGAGTTCGTGTCGAGGCCGAGGATCCGATCACGGGCTTGCGCGTCGAAACCTGCCGCGCACTGATCACTCTCGTCGCGATCGATGCGACAGGTCGCCCAACACCAATCCCGGCAATCATTCTCGAAACAGAAGAAGATGAGCGAGTCGCCTCGCGCGCCCGCGAACGACGCAAGCAACGTCTCAAGGCCCGCGAAGCCTACTGATACCGATAGGCGCGGCGCTGGCGCGAAATTTGCGCGAGGCAAAACTCGCTCAGCGTGAGGATGCGATGCTTACTCCGATCCTCCGCGAGAGCGTCCTTGAGAGCTTGATCGACAAGGGCTCGTGAAGAGCGGCAAAGCATGTCGATGAAATCAATAACAATCAATCCACCGAGATCTCGCAAACAGATCTGGCGCGCGATGAGCTCGGCCGCCTCGATATTGGTCCTGAGCGCGGTCTCTTCGAAATGCGCACCGCCAGTGTCACGCCCTGAGTTCACATCGATCGCCACGAGCGCTTCCGTGGGCTCGATGATGACCCGCCCACCACTCGGCAGTCGTAAGCTACGTGCGCTCGCCTCTGCCCATGCCAGATCCAGACCGTAGGCCTCGACCAGCCGTCGAGACCCACTGTGAGCACGCAGAGTCAACGCCGCACCAGGAAGCTCAGCTTCAACGAGATCAACTAGCCGTGCGAGCAACGCGGCATCTTCGACAATGACCTCCGCGATAGGCTGGCAGAGTTGATCACGCAAGAAGCTCAGGATGGGCTCTTCCTCCCGGAAGAGTAATGCTGGAGCTTCGCATTGCGCACTCTGCTCCAGGACCGCCTGCCAGCGTCGTACGAGCGCGTCGAGTTCCGCGACGAGAAGCTCGCGCGTCAAGTCCGCGGCGGCTGTG
The DNA here is from genome assembly GCA_964432135.1 of uncultured Acidobacteriota bacterium. Lineage (GTDB taxonomy): Bacteria > Acidobacteriota > Polarisedimenticolia > J045 > J045 > JANTFM01. Next base: position 1,420 of record CAYSMT010000538.1, on the reverse strand, counting down.
CGCGCGATCAGGCCACATCCTGCGGGCGCAATCTCCTCGAGCAGCATCCGGAGGCGCTCCCGCTTGCCGTGATCCCTAATCTTACGGCTCACCCCGCGATGGCCACCGCCGGGTGCAAGGATCAACGCCCACCCCGGCAGGGTGAGATCAAGGCTCGCCCGATGCCCCTTCCCCCCGCCAGCCTCGCGAACGATCTGAACGAGAAGCTCCTGGCCCATTTCGAGGGCAGCTCCTCCCTCGGGACAGGGCGTGAAGAGTTCGCGCTCGAGTCCCGCCTCCACGAAGACGGCGCTGATGCCAGGCGCGAGACCGGTCACGCGCCCCTTGTAGATCGCGCCAAGACGAGAGCTTGCCGCCGTGGAAAGAACAACCAGCTCGTGGACGCGATGGCCCACGACCAGGCCGAGCCAGAGACGCCCCGCATCCTCAGCCACGACAACACGGCGCTCGCCGGCCACCGCCCGCGTCACGAGGCGCGCTCCCGGCTGCCGCGACCGACCAGGAGCGGCGAAACGAGACGACCGTGGAGTTCCGCGAGTAACTCGGTGCGCTCGATGTGCGTGTCCGAGGGCGGTTCTTCGCCAAGAAGTGCACGCAAAACCTCGGCAGGCTTAGGGGAACCCTCGGGAGAAAAGCGAATGGAAAAAGCGAGAACCCCATCTTCGCCAAGCTCGAGACCGCCAACAAGCGGACGAATATCCAAGCGCTTCTGACGTCCCTTGCGCACGCGCACGACTTCCACCACGTCACGGGTGAGAAAAGAACGGACCTGTGTCTCGAGCCAGGGGCGATCGAAGTGCTGGCTACGCAGCTCGTAGCGTGCCTCGCGGATGACCTCCTGCAACGCTGGGGGATGCGCCGGCTGGCTCACGACACTGAGAAAACGCAAACCTTCGGCAAGCATAGGATTGATCCGATCAACCCAGCAGCTCAAGTCGAGCGGCTTCATGCTGACGAAGTCGACATACTCTCCACGCGAAGAGATGCCGAGACCCAGAGCAGGTGAGAGCGAGATACGCGGACGAGGTTTGAAACCCGAGGTGTAGCCGAGCTCCAGTCCCGCCCGGCGAAACCCCTGCAATAGAGCTCGCACGAGATCGAGATGGCCCAGGAAGCGCGCACGAGAGCGCTTCTCGAAGCACGCGCGGTAGTGATAGGCCGGCTCCAAAGGCGAAACGTCGCCGGCCGCGAGCCCAACTTCACCGGGAGCGGCCACCTTCCCTTCCAGCGCATCTTCTCCATGCGGCGCAACCACCCCTTCCACCGCGATGGAGCCCGCGGACAGTAAGTCATTCGAGGACCAACGATTCTCTGCGACGACGCCTTTGATGCACTCCCGCGCGAAGGGAGCGCACGCCGTGCAGGTCTCAGACCCACAAGGCAGAACCGTCGCGCCGTTCTCCGCGCGCTCGAGTTCTTT
>CAYSMT010000537.1:0-2499 GCA_964432135.1 uncultured Acidobacteriota bacterium | reverse complement strand
CACCAGCTTCCCAAAGAGCTTCGGTCTTGCAGAGCATTTGCCTCCCGTGCCTCGTGGCCCGAGGTCGGTCGACCTCTTCCAGTCCGGGTCGGTGACCCATCCCTACCACCCGGACAAGGCGCGGCTACTGCACGAGTTGATCGAGGAGCCGCGGCTTGAGATCAGCTTTCTCGATGGTTTCGTGAGCGAGGCGGAGTACCTGCGGCGCGTTGCTGCATCGAAGACGGCGTTCACCTACGTGCGACATCCGGGCGCGATGCCGACGCGCGGCCTTGAGGCACTTGCGATGGGCTGCGCCGTTGCCGTGCAGGAGGGCTCTGTGCTGACCCTCTACGCGGGCGAGGAGGAAGGGGTCGTATGCTACGGGCCCGCACCGGGCGACCTTGCGCGCTGCCTGTGCCAGCTTGCCGACCGATGGGACGAGTTCGAGGAGCGAGCGCGACGCGGCGCGAAAAAGATCCGCCGCGAGTTTGCCATGCGACGGGTCGCCGCGGAGTACTTCCGCTTTCTGACCTTCCTCGCGGCACGGCCTCGAGAGCCCCGCCAGCCGTCCTTGGCGTCAGTGAGCGAGCGCGAGCTCAAGCGCCCCGTGATCTGGAAGGGCTGGCAGCCGAGTGCGGCGACCCACGAGGAACTCAAGGAGCTGCGCAAGCGTAACTTCGCACGTTTCCAGGAGCGTCTGCGAGACGGCAGCGTCGAGCCGCGCTTGTTCATCGACATCACCCGAGAGATGTTGCTCGAATACGTCAGCGTCGTGCGTGGCGCCGGCTATGTCGCGGTCAACCAGCGTTACCTCGATCAAATTTTCGCGCTGATGAATCTAGCGCTGCGTTCTTTTCCAGACAGCCTCGTGCTGCGCTTCAACTACCTTCGGGCTGCCGTGCACTACGGCAGCTTGGCCGAGCAGTGCGCTGCCCTCGCCGTGGCCCAGGAGACTCTCGTCCGTGACGCCGCCGGCTGGGAGGTTGACCCGGCCGACGACGTGATGCCCTGGGACTTCTTCAGCACGGCCTTCAACTACCGTGCCTACTTCGACCGTATCGTCGAGCTGCTCGGCGACAATGACGGCGCCGGCGAGGGCGGTGACTGTGGATCTACTCTTCTTGTCCCACTGATCCTCGCTTCGATCAGCTTCTACCTCGGTCGGATGACGGATGATCTTGCTGCGCTTGATCGTGCTCACCGCCTCGACCCGGATTTCCCTTTTTATACCTTCGAGCTTGCGCGTCGCCTCGCGCGCGGTGCAACGTCCGAGGATACCGCGCGGGCGGTCACACTACTCGAAGAGTTGGCATCCCGCTCGATCCTCCTTGCTGAGGCTTACGAGCTGCTTGAGCAGATCGTCGCCGAGGGTCACGCAGCGTGTCCCGCTCTGGCCCAGATCGAGGCCAAGCTTGCACGCCTCCCGCGCAAGACCCATGGTGGGTTCTTCGCAGAGGACGCCCGCGCGGTCTATGCACCGACAACGCTGCGCATCCCGGCGGTCGGCTTCAAGCCAGCACCTTGGCGTCCCTTTGAAGAAGGATGGCATCCCTCCGAGCTCGAGATCGAGCTTGGCAGCGGGACCGAGCACCACGACGAGAGTCGCTCCTGCGAGGCGGTCGTGCACAGTGGCGGGACTCATCCTGACACCCGAGAGATCCTCGTCTCAGCAATCGTCAGCACCTATAAATCGGCACGCTTTATGGAGGGTTTGCTTGAGGATCTTGAGGCTCAGACCCTCGCCGAGCGGCTGGAGATCGTAGTTGTAGACAGCGGCTCTCCCGAAGGTGAGCGTGCCATTGTCGAGCGCTTCATGGAGCGCTACAACAACATCATCTATCTGCGCACGAAAGAGCGCGAGAGCTCCCACGCTGCGATCAGTCGGGCGATTCGCCGTTCCCGTGGTCGCTATCTGACTCTCGCGAATACCGACGACCGTCATCGTCGCGACTTCCTCGAGCGGATGTCCGCGGTCCTCGATGCCCGCCCGGATGTTGCGTTGGTCTACGCCGACGTCTACGTGACAACCGGAGAGAACGAGACCTTCGACAACTTCCGCCGTGCTGGTCACGTCGAAGGTATCGACTATCAGGAGCACACCCTGCTCGACCGCTGCCACATGGGTCCCCAACCGATGTGGCGCCGGAGTGTGCATACAACCTACGGTGAGCTCGACCCGAGCATAGAATCCGCCGGTGACTGGGAGTTCTGGCTGCGCATCAGCGAGACGGAGACGATGCTTCATGTCGGTGAGACCCTCGGTTTGTACTACTACTCCCCGACCAGCTCTGAGCGGCGCGATCCTGAGCGCAAGCAGCGTGAGATCGAGCACATCCAACAGCTCTATCGCTGGCGAAGCGTGCGCCGGCTACGCTGGCAGCAAGACGCCGTCTTCCCCGCCTCGAAGGTGAACGAGCCGCTCGTGCTGGTCTACCGCACGAGCGAGGATGAGGCCCGACTGCGCGCCTGCTTTGCCTCGCTGCGGCGCTACCCAGCGCAAAGGCACGATCTACGCGT
>CAYSMT010000536.1:0-2504 GCA_964432135.1 uncultured Acidobacteriota bacterium | reverse complement strand
GAGTGAGAGCCTGACGCGCCCAGAGCCAGCGGCGCGGCCAGCGCCGAGCGCGTCGACCTCCTGAACCAGGCGCCGCAAGACCGGCAGCTCGCGCTCCGGCAACTCAACCTGGCCTGTGAGCTTCGTGCCTCGCGGGAGGTACTCGACAACCCGCAGCGTGTCGTCCTTCGGCGCACGGTTGTCGAAGTCCTTACGCGCCGTGGAGCGCCAGACGTGGCTGCCGGGATCGTGCCTCGCGTACAGGGAGGTGAACACCGCGCGCTGTCGGTCCCCACCAGCACGGCCGAAGAAATCGCCTGCTGCTTCGTCGCCGCGAAGTCGTCGAGCGGCGTCTCGTAGCACGCCCTCGACATGCGAGGCCCAGATCACCGGACGGCCATCTCGGTCGCGTGCGAGGAGCGCATCAGTGCCGCCGCCGCCGGAGCCCGAGCCGAGATGCATGTCCGAGAGCACCTCGGCGGTGAGGTGGTAACGAAGCCAGCGCTCAGTCATGGCCGATCTCCACCGTAGGCTGGCGGTCGGTGGACTTGCGGCCGAGCCGTGCAATCTCCGCGACCTCCACGAGGTCGAGCAGATTCGTGATCCATGGAGCTTGGTTCGCCGCCCCTCTCCACGGCGTCCTGACGCCAACCTCCTTGAGCGCGGCACGCGCCTCCTTCGACAGCTCCGCGAATGCAAGCTCCGAGAGCGCTCGGCCGAGCGGGAGCTGCTCGACGAGGTAGCGGAGCTGCGATCGCGGCGCGCGCGTAAGCACCTTGGCGCCTTCGACGAGTCCTTGAAGGCTGTCGAGCCCCTGGCCGAGTACATCGACGGGGCGCTGGGAAAGAACACGAAGGTCTTGTCCACTGCCGCGCACCCAGTCGCGCCGGCGGACCTCCTCGGGATCGTCGACCCACGCGGTGCTGTAGACGGCCCAGTCGACGACCGATTGAGACTTGACGGGCTCGAAGCCACGGAATCGACGCTTCGCGGAGCTGGCGAGCTGCTGGGCGACCTCATGGAGCCGGTGGATCGGAATGGTGTGCTTCGCGAAAACGACGCCCACGCCAAGGGTCAACTCGAAGTTGCTCGTGCCGTCCCGCTGGAGCGTAGCGAGCGCATCGCAGAGCGTGACGACGAAGGGCAGTGCGGTGTCTGCGCGACAGACGAGTAAGAGATCGTCCCCACCGAGCATCAGTAGGATCAGCGGCGCCTGCTTTGCCCCGTTGTCGCACGTCGCATCGATTGCGGTTTTCATCGCACGGCGCAGGAGCACGCGGTTGCGGTGGAAGAAGCGGCCACGTTCCAGCTCGGAGCCAGCCCCGCCGCTCCCCACGCCGTTCCCGTCGGCATGGATGAGCGCGAGGTAACCCGAGCCAACAAGGTCCTTCAACTCCTTAGGGCGCCCAAGACCCCTCAGCTTCGTTGTCGCGCCGAGCAGGCTTGTGAGGTCGAGGGCTGATCCGTCTTCGGTACGCCTCGCCGCCTTGTATCTGCGCTCCACGTCGAGCGATACCGATGCGCATTCGCCGCCCTGCGTAACGATCGCAGACGCCAGCCCGTGACCCGTCCACTCACAAGGGGCAAGCACGGGAAGTTCCATGGACATTTCGCTGCTAAACGCATCCTGTACCACGCCATTGAGCCAGATGCGGAACCGGAGCCCCGGCAGTTCTCGGCGCAGGAGCGACGCCGCTTGCCCTGCGAACTCCTCGGCACCGTTGCCGAACCGCGCCTCGAAATGCCCACCATCGCGCGACAGGATGCCATCGCGTGCGTCCACAGCCGGGTCATCGTGCTCTCTCAGCGGATCGCGCGCATCGGCAGCGGGATACGCCCCGTCGATCGGCGCCAGGGTCCATACGCCGCTCCTTCGCGCCAACTCAGGCAGCGTGACACGCATCATCTCGCCGAGCAGCGTGTTCGCACCGACCATCGCGCGCAGACGAGGCACGGCGAACAGCCAAGTCTGCACACGCTGGAACTCGATGTGAACTGCGATCATGTTACACCTCCGGGCATCGAAGGGCGTCAGCGGATTCAATTATGGCCATTTTGTAGTTCAACCGAACTTGTGGCTGCGGCCCCATTGGTCCGCCGAACGCTGCGCCGCTCAGCGGCATAACCCTCATTGAGGCCCCCTCCGTTCCCACCAACAGAAGTAGGCTTTATTCTCCAAAACCCTATCAAACGAAGGAAACCTCATGTGATTGTACACGAAAAAACCCGAGTATTTCTGCCGCATCGATCTTCACGCTAGAACCATGTACCTGTGCGTTCTCGGCCGGAATGGCGAGGTCTTTCTACATAAGGGCCTACCTGCCAAAGGCGCCGCATTCCTGGCGACGGTTAAGCCCTATAGATCGGATCTGATGGTTGGCGTGGAGTGCATCTTCTGCTGGTACTGGATCGCTGACTTGTGCAAGAAGGAGGGAATCGAGTTCGTCCTCGGGCATACCTACTCCATGTGATCTGAAATGGACCCCATTTTCTGGACAGGTCGCTAAGGTGGATTCTAGCCACGA
>CAYSMT010000535.1:0-2521 GCA_964432135.1 uncultured Acidobacteriota bacterium | reverse complement strand
CTCACCGCGGACGTAGAGGATGGCGTTCGACTTGATGTGTCGGATCAGGCGCCAGGCAAAGCGCATCCCGGCGAGCTCCTCATCGTTTGGCTGTCGTTGGGTAACGACCTTCCATTCCGCATCGCTTTCATTATTGTCCCACTCCTGGAGCAACACGCCTCCGGCGACGCGGCGTATGTCGAGCCCAGGGCGGCGGTAGCTGCGGACATCGCCCCACTGCAGGACGCGCAGCTTCTTCTTGCGGGCGAGAATTTCCCGGGCGTCGCCGCTGAACTCGGGAGCAATGACGGCCTCGAGGAACATGCCGGATAGCTCCTTTGCGCACAGCGGCCCGACCTCCCTGTTGAAGGCGACGATGCCGCCGAAAGAGGAGACGGGATCGCCCTCACGGGCCCGAAGGAAGGCGTCGAGGGGATCGTCGGCTGTCGCGGCTCCGCAGGGGTTGCCATGCTTGACGACGACACATGCGCAGCCGTCGAGGGAGGCGACGGCGTCCATTGCGGCGTCGAGATCGAGCAGATTGTTGAAGGAAATCTCTTTGCCCTGCAGCTTTTGTGTGTGGGGTAGGGTTGGCTGGTTGCCGTGCAGCTCGGCATAAAAGGCCGCCCGTTGATGGGGATTCTCGCCGTAGCGCAGGTCTTGGACCTTCTCGAGCTCGAGCTGGATTTTCTGCGGGAAGAGCGAACTGGCCACCTTACGGCTGCCGTCTGTTTCGAGCTGGTTGAGGAAGGAGAAGATGGCCGTGTCGTAGGAGGCCGTGTGCTGGAAGGCCTTGCGTGCGAGCAGGAAGCGGGTCTGATCTGAGATGCCACCGAGATCGCTGATCTCCGCGAGCACGCTGGCATAGTCGCGGGGATCGACCACGGACGCGACGTCCCGAAAGTTCTTCGCCGCCGCGCGTACCATGGTCGGGCCACCGATGTCGATCATCTCGACGATCTCGCGGATTCCGATGCCCTCCATGCGGGCAGTTTTCTCGAAGGGATAGAGGTTGACGACGACGAGGTCGATCGGTCTGATCCCTTGCTTGGCGAGGTCCGCGGCGTGGGTCTCGTTCTCACGGATGGCGAGGATGCCGCCATGCACCATCGGATGGAGCGTCTTGACCCGGCCATCGAGCATTTCGGGAAAGCCTGTTAGGTCGGCGACCCTGGTCAACGGGATGCCGGCCTCCTCGATCAACCGGGCGGTTCCTCCCGTCGAGAGGATATCGACCCCCGTGCTGGATAGGGCACGGGCGAGGTCGACGATGCCGTCTTTTTCGTAGACGGAAATCAGGGCTCGTCGTACGGGCGTAACACGCTTGTCTTCGAATGAGGAACTCATCGGGCTCTCCTGGCGGGCGCTTCCGCCCGAGCGCGCCGGTCCGGCGCGTCGCGGTCTGCAAAAGGGTTTTCGAGTGCGGCATCGGGTACGAGAGCCGCTCCGGTCAGATCGCCGTGGGCTTCACGCCAAGCGTAGAGCCAGGCGCGGGCGGTGGCTGTCACGGCGAGGGAGACCTCGAGGGAGGCCGCGGCGAAGGCGATAGAGCGTTCGTCGAAGTCCTGAGGTAGGCGTGAGCGTCCCGGAGGGAAATAGCTGTTGGTCACTCCCTGGTAGTCTCGGCGTGCGAGCTGGGCGATCTCACGTGCAAAGGCGCCCACCTCGCCGCGCGCAAGCTTCGGGTCGGTGTAACCCGCGAAGGTCACACTCATCCGTGACAGCTTGGCTTCGACGAAATGCGTGTAGTCGGCGTAGAAGCTTTTTTCGCGGGGGTCGGAAGGGCCGACGTTCAGCGCGAAAGACAGGTCGCAAGTGACGAGCGCGATCTCGCCGAAGGAGCGAGCGACCTCAGACATGGGCCGGCGTGCGTCGATCTTGGCAACGGCGCTTTGAACCCGGAGCTCGAGGCGGCGGTCACCATCGCCTGGTTCGAGGGCGTCGAATCCAGTGGGGCTGCGCGTGACTAGCCCCTCCAAGCTGCCCGCGAAGAGCGCTCTGGAGTGCTTACGGAGCTGGCGCGCGAGACCGGTTGGCATCAGCGTCAGTGCGCGCCGCACGATCTCCGCCCGGGCTCTTGGCGAGAAGGCATGGGCCGACGCCCCGGCGCCGCCGGCGAAGACCAGGACTATGCTGAGCCCGAGAACCGAGAGCTTTCTTCCCACGCCGAAGATCCTCCGCGGAGCGGATTCTATCTCCACTTCGCGTCGAGTGGGAGCGCGCGTGGTCATGCTCTCGCCATCCCGCGGCTTGTTGGGGGGGCAGTTGATGTGCCCGGGGCCGAGGCTTGCCGGCATAAACTGGCATGGACCATGCATGGCGATAGGGCAGATGGAGGGCTTTGTTCGTCAAAGGCCGTAAAGCGGCGTGTAAGTGACGATTTCTTGACGGCGGAATCCCCGCAGGGACCGCTTGCCGTCAGGTGGAGAGATGAGATGCCCGTGTCCGAGCAGAGACCGAAGGTTCACGCTGATTCGCGCGAGAAGGCCTTGCGCGCCCTCGTGACGGCTCAGAGCTTCTTGGAGGCGGCCCGACGGGAGAT
>CAYSMT010000534.1:0-2526 GCA_964432135.1 uncultured Acidobacteriota bacterium | reverse complement strand
ATCTCTCGTTGATTCTCTGGGATCTCGCCCAGGTCGAGCACCTCGAAGATAGTGCGCGTCTTGCGGAGACGATCCAATCCGAGCTGAATGATGTTCTGGGTATTCGTAATCGTGGTGTGCGACAAGCCCCTTTTCGCGTGTTGGTCGGGGCGACCTGCGCCTCGGTGCTCGTCGAGCTGGGTTTTCTGACGAACCCCAATGAGGAACACTTGCTCGCGACGGACGCCTACCAGCGCAAGTTGGCGCAGGCGCTGGCTGATGCGATCCGCTCCTTCCGAGACGCAGGGGATAATCACTGGGCGCCCGCGTACGAGATCGGACGTTGACCCGCTGGCAGCCCATCGCCTACGGCCTGCTCGCAGGGGTGGCGTTCGCGGTGACGATTCTGCTTCTCGTCGTCGCGCTGCGTCCAGAGCCTGCGGCCGATACTGATGAAGCCGTCCCGGCTCATATGCGTGAGGACACCGTTCCGGAGGCGACGCCCGAGGTCAAGACACTGACCGTCATGATCTATCAGCGTGCGTTGACGCCAGAGGTGATCCTGACTCCCGTGCCGGCGAAGATCTACTGGCTGCCGGCGCCTGCGGCGCGCGCGCGCCAGATCGTTCGCTTCGTGCTCGAGGGGATTCCCAGTGCCCGAGGCGTCGTGAAGCCCTCTCGCGCGGCGCTGGTTTGCCGCGAGGTCTTCGTCGATCCGCGGGGCACAGCCTGGGTGGATCTCGAGCCGGCTGGCGTTGCGAAGATCGAAGGCTCCGACGAGGAGCAGAGCGTCGTTGCTGCTGTAGCTCGCTCGCTGGTCGAGGGGATCGATGAGGTTCATCGCGTCGGCTTGCTCGTCGGGGGGGAGCCCCGCCGGACTCTCGCGGGACACGTCGATCTCTCGCGAACCTATAGCGGGCGCGAGTGGCCTAGCACGCGTGACCGCGCAGCACGGAGTGCTCAGCCGTGAGCTGGGGGGTGTTCGACTCGGGGGTCGGCGGGTTGACGGTCGTTGCTGCCCTGAGGGAGGCAATTCCAGACACGCCGCTGACCTACCTCGGAGACACAGCGAGGGTGCCCTATGGTGTGCGCTCGGTCGAGACCGTACGGGAGTATGCCCGCGAGGCGGCGCATTTCATGATCGCCGCCGGTGTGGAGGGCGTCATCATCGCTTGCAACACGGCCTCGGCTGTGGCGCTCGACGCCTTCGAAGAGATCTTTCCCGGCAAGGTACTCGGTGTCGTCGAGCCCGGCGTGCGTGAGGCGCTCGCGGCGACTCGGGAGGGGCGTATCGGTATCATCGGTACGCCCGCGACGGTGCGTTCCGATGCCTATGGTCGTCGCCTCCGAGAGATGTTGCCGGGCGCGCGGGTCGTCAGCGCAGCCTGCCCGCTCTTCGTGCCGCTGGCCGAGGAGGGGTGGACTCACGGCGAGGTGCCGGCTCTCGTGGCTCGGCGCTATCTCGCCCCTTTGCGCAAAGCGCGGGTCGACACTGTCGTGCTGGCGTGCACTCACTACCCGTTGCTGCGCGCCGTCATCGCGGAGGAGATGGGGGAGGGGGTCGAGCTCGTGGATTCGGCCTCGGCGGTGGCGCGCGAGGCGGTGCGTCGACCAGCAAGCTCGAGCGGACCCGGTGGGTCAGACGAGCCGCGTGCGGCGAATCGCTTCTGCGTCACCGATGCGGGAGGCGCCTTCGCGGAGGTCGCGGCGCGTTTTCTCGGCCATTCGATCCCAGCGCTCGAGACCGTGCACTTGCCGCGGGGTTGACGTTCGCGTGACCCCGGAGCTGGCGGCTGATCCTGCGTGCGCTTCTACGACGAATGAGGCACACTGCACGCCCCGGGCGCGTTCCCCTCGGGAGATGGATGGCCATTCGTGAGCGTGAGAAGATCCGAACGAGCCCCTGATGAGTTGCGGCCCCTCGACATCATCACCGGTGTCAACGAGCACGCCGAGGGCTCGTGCCTGATCAAGGTCGGCCGTACCCAGGTGCTTTGCACCGCCAGTATCGAAGACCGGGTTCCACCTTTCCTCCACGCTTCGGGGGAGGGCTGGGTGACTGCCGAGTACGGCATGTTACCGCGGGCCACAGGGTCGCGCGCTCAGCGAGAGCGCGCCGGCGGGCGCCCAAACGGACGGGTCTACGAGATCCAGCGCTTGATCGGTCGCTCGCTTAGAGCCGCCGTCGATCGCAAGGTTTTCGGTGAGAGGACCATCTGGGTCGACTGTGACGTGCTCCAGGCGGACGGCGGTACGCGCTGCGCTGCGATCACGGGAGGCTTTGTCGCCCTTGCCCTTGCCTTCGGGCACTTGGCTGACAAGGGGAAGCTTGCGGGGCGTCCGCTGATCGACCTGATCGCTGCTGTTTCCGTGGGCATCGTGGCCGGCGAAAGTCTGCTTGATCTGGACTACCTCGAGGACGCTGCGGCCGAGGTTGACCTCAACGTCGTCCGGACAGGCGGGGGACGCTATGTGGAGCTGCAAGGTACGGCGGAGGAGCTTCCTTTCAGCCGCGAGAAGATGAACGAGCTGCTCGACCTCGCCGAC
>CAYSMT010000533.1:0-2530 GCA_964432135.1 uncultured Acidobacteriota bacterium | reverse complement strand
CCTGCCCGGTGCGTTCCCCCGCTGACAGCCCGATGCTTCGGGCCAGACCATGGAGAGTGAAGCGATGAACTGGGGTCTCGAAAACCGCCTCAAGCGCATGATCAACCCGGAGAGCGGGCATCTGGTGATGCTCGCCGTCGATCACGGCTACTTTCTCGGCCCGACGAGCGGGCTCGAACGCCTCGGCGAGACCATCGCCCCGCTGCTGCCCTTCGCCGACGCGCTCATGTTGACCCGCGGCGCGCTGCGCGCCTGGGTTCCCGCCCAGACCCGCGTACCGATCATGATGCGTATGAGCGGCGGTACGAGCATCGTCTCCAACGACAACGGCGCGAGCGCACTCTCCAACGAGGCGCTCACGGTCTCGATCGAGGACGCCCTCCGCATGAATGTCTCGGGAATCACATGCTCGATCTTCGTCGGCAGCGAGCACGAAAAACAAACTCTCTCGAATCTGAGCACGCTGGTCGATGCCGGTGAACGCTATGGTCTGCCCGTCATGGCGGTCACCGCGGTCGGGCGAGACATGGTGCGTGACCTCCGCTACCTCGGCCTGTGCACACGCTTGGCAGCCGAGCTCGGCGCCCACCTGGTCAAGACCTACTTCTGCGAGGGTTTCGAAAAGCTGATCGAGGCTTGCCCGGTGCCGGTTGTCATCGCCGGCGGGAAGAAGATCCCCGAGAAGGACGCTCTGCGCCTCGCCCACGCCGCGATCCGTGCGGGCGCGGCGGGTGTCGACATGGGCCGGAACATCTTTCAATCCGCCGCAAGTATCGAGATGATCCAGGCTATCCGCGCCATCGTGCATGAGGGTGCGAGCGTCGAAGACGCCTGGTCCCTCGTGGCACCGAAGCTCTAGACACCTGTGAACGATTCATGAGGGTTCGTGACGAGGGGACGTCGCACGCGTTGTGAGGTGAGCCCTCAACGGTGCGGACCTTCCCGCAACCCCGTGGCTGCGTTAGGGATCCCCCCTCTCTTCCCGCTTCCGGGACGGGGTTGCTGCCGCCTTCTTCCCGTCCCCCATCTTTCCGCGCTTTTCTGGAGCCATGAGCCCCCAAGGACACCGCACCCGCAGGGAGGTCCTGCGCTTCGGCTCAAAGGCCACCTTTCCGACAAAGTGATGGTCGATGGGTTGCGCACCTTTGCAGGGAGCCCGTGGGAGCCGGGGGATCTCAACACGATGGTCGCCGGCGCCTCGCTCTACGGGCTGGACGTGGATTATGTCGGTCTCCGGCGCAGCGGGCAGATGACCGCGCGGCAGAGGGAGGTGCGGCTGAAACGGGCGTTAGATCTCGACAAGCCGCCCCGGGGAGGGGGCCGGGACCTACCGTGACAAGACCGTGATCGCGGCCTGAAGCTCAGGACAATCGGCGTGCCAGATCAAGAGCTGGCGCGAAGAAAGCAAAAAGCGCACCGTTGAGGGCTCACCTCACACGCGTTGGCGTGAAGACGCCGCAGCGCTGCAGGGGACACCTTTCGGAGGAGGCCGCCGCCAATAGCCGCACACGCCGTTTTGCGAGGAATCAAAATGAGTCAAGCCAGCTTCAAGATCTCCCCCCGTTGTCCCGCGCGCGCTGACGCTCTCGTTGCCTTCGACGCGCACCCACTGCCCAAGAAGCTTCAGCGTGAGGTCAAGCGCCAGCTTACTCACGGCCCTGTCGCCGTGACGGCGACCCTCGGACAGATCTCGCAGCCACTGCTTGTCGTGCTGCGCCGTCCCGAGGACACCAGCCCCCGCGCACTGGCGCACCGTCTCGGCGCCGCCGCGAGGGCGTTGCTTGCGCAGCATGTGGCGAGCGCCGCCATCGCGATCGACGAGAGCATCACAGCAGAGCGCGCAGCGGCCGTCGTCCTCGGCCTCGGCCGCGTGCTCTACACCTTCGATCGCTACCGCAAGGCTCCCGGGTCCTTGCCGAAGATCACTATCGCCTCTCCCTCACGCGAGTGGACCCGCGCCGCCCGACGCGCCATGCCCGTCCTCGAGGGTCTCTGGCTCACACGCGATCTGATCAACACCCCCGCCGAGCACATGGGACCCTCGGAGCTCGAAGTCGCCGCACGCCAGGTCGCGCGGGATGCGGGACTCAAGATTCGGATCCTTGGCGAGAAGCGCTGCGAGCGGCTCGGGATGGGCGCGCTCTGCGCCGTCGGCCGTGCCAGCGACGATCCGCCGCGCGTTCTCGTGCTCGAATACAAGGGCGGCCCGCCCCGGGAAAAGCCGCTGGTCTTCGTCGGCAAGGGCATCTGCTTCGACACCGGCGGTCTCGACCTCAAGCCTCCCTCGGGGATGCTGTTGATGAAAAAAGACATGGGCGGCGCAGCCACCGTGCTCGGCGCGGCCTTCGCCCTCGGTAAGCTGGCGCCGCGGCGCAATCTGCGCTTCTACCTGGCCGTCGCTGAGAACAGCGTATCGGCGAATGCCATCCGGCCCGGCGACATCGTCAGGGCCATGGACGGCACGACGATCGAGATCGGCAATACCGACGCCGAGGGGCGCCTCGTGCTCGCCGACGCGATGGCGCTGGCC
>CAYSMT010000532.1:0-2539 GCA_964432135.1 uncultured Acidobacteriota bacterium | reverse complement strand
GTCCTGCGATCGAAGGTCGACTGTCTGCGCGTGTGCGAAAGCGGTCCGATCGCTGTCGTCTATCCCGAGGGCGTCTGGTACGCGTCACTCGACGAGCACAAGCTTGAACGCATCATCATCGAGCACCTTCGTGACGGCCATCCCGTCGAAGATCTGCGCTTCGCTTGATTTTGGGTTTGCGCAACTGCGCCTGGTATGTCGGGTGTAGAAGTTTATGGACGACGGGAAGTCGGGCCCGGCCGGGAGAGCGAGGAGCCTTACGCGAAGGACAGTGCATAGCGGTATCGGCTTGTCCAAGGTTCCAGTGGGCGGTTTTTCGTCTGTGAGTTGCTCTCGCTTGATATCGGCTGGTGCGACTCCACCCTCGGAGAGCTCGGGGATGTGATCGAGAAGCTGGCTCTTCCAGCGTGCGACCTGGCTTGAGTGTACTGAGTACTTCCGGCAGATCTCCGCGATCGTTTTGTCGCCGCGCACTGCATCGAGCGTCACCTTTGCTTTGAACCTTAGCTCGTGATTTCTCCGTTTCATTGCCATAAAGATGCCTCCAGCCCCGTGTAGTATCGTGACTAGAATCCACCATAGCGGCCTGTTCAAAAAATGGGGTCCTTTTCACCTCCTCGCAGGATCCGGGTCTTGGTGTCCATGAGCATCCGGTGATGGGAGAGCTCGAATGGACAACAAAATAGTCCCAGAACTCTCGATGAGTCTATTTCTGATAGGACCCGTCATCCCCCGCCCCGCCCTGAAGGGATGGAAGAAGACCTAGCTGCTGCATCATCGCCATGTTGTCCCATGTAATCCACGTCTCGACGATCTTGCCATTTTCAAACCGGTGATAGCCCGCGAACTCGGAATCCACCGTCTTTCCAGTGGCAGGGAACGGCCCCATCTGGCCTGTGTGAGTTCCAAGATAGCTTCCCGTGAAGGCGACAAAATCACCTTCCGCAATCAATTGAAAGAACTCTAGCCGGCCGTCGGCGAATGCTCCGTCGTACTCTTTCATCATCGCCGTGTAATCTGCCAAGGTCTCGATGTTGATGTCAGGTGTTGCCTGACAGTGTCGGTGATAGCTCTCCGCGATGTACTTGCCGAGATCGTCGTAGCGTTTATTGTTCAGTGCTTCTCCAGCCGCCATCACGACCTGCTTGTTGGATTCGGCAACGTCAGTCGGCGGCGCGCACCCTGCCACGAGAATAGCGATGGCCATACTCAAAACACTCCGTGCTCCTCGCATGAGAATTTCCTCCATCTTTCGTGATTTGTATGTATTCTAGCCCATCGCATGACGGGTGTCTGATCAAAAACACGTTGAATTATCGAGGGGTTACTGGAGCGGACAACCGGTATTGAACCAGCGATCCTTAGCTTGGAAAGCGGAGAGATAGAGAATGCCCGCGAATCGAAAGTCGATGCGCTATCCTTTGCCGCGGACGATACCGGCGCAATTCCTATCCGCGGCTACGACCCGCAACTCGTTGCCAAAGAACTTGATCCGGATCGGCAGGGCGCGAGGACGCCAGGCCGGCCTGATCGAGGTGTGGGCGTCTCCGAGAGGGGCTCCCAGCGCCATCAGGCGAAGGTTGATCTGCAGAACGATCTGACAGTTGTGATACTGGTGGCCATTCGGGCGAACATCCTGCGAGCGGATCCGGCCGGAGAAACTTAGGATTTCTCTTGGCTCGACATGGATCGACTGCGTGACCGCGTACCATCGTTTCGTATGAGTGTCTCCTGATAGCATGCGCCTCACTGGCCGTCTAAGAGAAAAAGTGCAATTACAGTTGTTATCAATACTAGTTTCCATTCAAAGCTCCAAGGCGATGGGTGGCTTCCGTTCCCGGATGCGACCACAGCCGGCCCGCGGGGCTGACTCAGAGGGCGGGGACTCGCCTTAGGAGAAGGAGGATGCGCACCGGCATCGAATGGAGATATGAGTGAGTCAGAATCGGAATCGCACGCCGGCGGAAACGGATCGATCCTCCGCATCGTCATTCCGTACGAGAAGGTAGCGCAAAGAAGCGCCCCAGCCCCGCTGGCCGATCAGGCTCATCGACGCGCCCATGGTCGTACCGCTCCCACCAATGGGGTGCGTGGCAATCGTGAATCTCTCTTCACGAGCACCGAGGAACGCGGCGGCCAGGGTCCTGTTGCCCTCGTTGTGCGGACTATCAAGGGCCACGAGGAGATCGGGGACGAGACGTCCCAGTCTCGTCGGAAACTCTCCAGACAGCCGGACTCCGACCTCGGCCGTCAAGTAGGCGGATGAACGCTCGTCTATCGAGAACCCCACGTCACCAGCACCGAGCTCCTCGAACGAGTCTTCGCTGATCTCGAGGTAACGCACACCGACCGCCGGTTCCAGGAACAGGCGACCCAAGGGGACCCGCACGCCCGTTGTCAACTCACTGGCCACCAATGTGCCATCGTGACGACTGCGCGCCGCACGATGGAGGTCGCCGATCTGAAGTTGCCTTTCCTGGTCGAACGTACTCGTACCGATAGAGAGAGCACCCTGTGTGAAGAACCGGCCATACCGGGT
>CAYSMT010000531.1:0-2542 GCA_964432135.1 uncultured Acidobacteriota bacterium | reverse complement strand
ATCCGCGAGCGGATCAGCATTACCTTGTCGGTCAGCTCCGGATCAGGCGCGCCGGACACTTCAGAGAGAGGGATCCGGCGACCGAGGAACAGATCGTCCCGGGAAGGACGTCCCTGAAGGGGGAGGAGATCCTGCCACCATCTCATGACGCGATCGGACTTCGAGAAGAAGCGGTGGCCCCCGATGTCCATCCGGTTGCCCTTGTAGTTGACAGTGCGGGAGATGCCGCCGATCTCCTGGCTCATCTCGTAGACAACCGTCTTCATGACCCCCTGCCGGAGCAGCTCGTAGGCCGCCGTCAACCCAGCGGGACCCGCTCCGATAATGACAGCCGTCTTCTCGCTCATGCCGACTCCCATGGCCTCCCTGCCGGCCTTCCGCACCCAGCGGTCGGCCCTGTGATCACGATCTGTGCTCCAACAAGCTGTGTAGAAGGGTCCGCCCCGGAGCCGGATCCACCCGTTCCAGAGCGAGTTCCCGCGCCCGCCGTCCCATGGCCTCCCAGGCGCCGCGCTGCTCCCAGGCCCGCTCCAACGCAGCGCGCAGGCTCGTAAGGGTCGCTCCCTCGGCGAGAAAACCCGTCTCTCCCTCGCGCAGCCACTCGCGCACGCCACCGACCTCCGTCGCGAGGACGGGACGCCCGCAAACCATCGCTTCGACGAGGCAGATGGGCAGGGCCTCCGAGCGTGAAGGAAGGAGGAGGAGCTGGTTGTCCCGCCAGATCTTCTCGACATCGGTCTCGTAGCCGGCAAAAACAACCTGTTTTTCCAACCCGTAATACGCCGCAAGCTCCTCGAGCCGCCGGCCATCGCGCCCGGAACCGTAGGCCGTCCACTGCCAGGACCGCTCCGCCCAGACCGGGGACGAGAGCGCCTCGAGAAGCAGATCGAGTCCCTTGACCCCGGTCTCCAACCGACCGACGCTCGCCCAGCGCACTGTCGTGTCTGCGGGCCAGGTGAGGTAACCCTTGCCCTCGAGTTGAAGCGGGTTTCGAACGACGCGACAGCGGGGCAAGGTGGCTCCCACCTGACGCGTGGCAATCTCGATATTCCGCTGCGAGACGAAGGCGAGCCAGCGAGCTCTTCCAGCCATGCGACGCAGGGCCTCGGCCTCAGCGGAGGAAGGATAATCCCAGTCATGACCGCCGTGACTGAGCAGCGCGAAGGCACTATCGCCGCGAGCGAGCAGGCGAAGTACAGCGGCGTACTCCGGGTCACGCACAAGGTCGAAGGTCGACCCCTGACTGATCAGAAGGCCTTCGGCCCGAAAACGGTCCAAGCTACGCCAGCGGATGTCCACCGCCGGCAAACGTCTGAGAAGCTGAGACCAACGAGCGAAGCGGCGGCGACGAAGATGCAGCACCATCCCTCGGCTCGCGAGCTCGATCACCTCGCGAGCCTGAGCAAGGGGCTCATAAAGCCAGGCGTGCACCTCGTGCCCCTCGTCGAGAGCCGCGGCGGCAAACGCAGCCCAGAGGGCCTCGCTGCCGCCCCAGGGCCAGGGCACGCCAGGCATCGTGGAAACAATCGCGATCCTCATGCTTCTGGCTCCTGCTCGAAGCTCTGCTCGGGACGATCACCGTGCTCGGGCCCAAGCTCGGGGCTTCTGACGGCTCGAAGCAGATCTCGCAACCCGGATAGCTCAGCCGGGCACCACCACAATGACAAAAGCAGGTAGACCAGCGCCCCGAAGAACACGAGCAGCGCCAGGCGCACACCTCCCGCAGGCAGGTGCGGAGCAAGCCCGATCGCAGCACCACGCGTCAGCAGGGCCATCAGCGTGGCGGCGGCGAGCACCTTCGCATAGGGGAAGAAGAATTCGTGCTGGGTCAGCCCCAGAAGGCGATTCGTCACGACATGGCGGAGGATGAGCAACGGGCTGACAACGATGCAATAGGCCCCCGCCACGCCCACGATACCTCCGCGCAGTCCCACCACGATCGCGACAAGGGCAAAAAAGGAGACCAGCGCTTCCCAACGTAGCACGAGGGTCGTCCGTCCGAGGGCGGTCCACACCGTCCCGCACACCGTGCTCGCGGTCTCGATCGCACCGATGGGAGCGAGCAGGAACATGACGGGCGCCGCAGGAAGCCACCGTGAACCCAGCACGATGTGCGTGAAATCCTCCGCAAGAGCCATCAATCCCGCCATCAGCGGAAAAGAGATCATCGCCAGGCTGAGCGAGACGCGCCGGTAGGCAGGGCGCAGGTGCTCGGGAGCATCCCGACGGCGAGAGAATGCGGCCAGCGCGACGCGCATGATGACGGCCGCGACGTTATTGACCGGATAAAGCATGATTCGATAAGCCATCGAGTAGAAACCGAGCGCCGCTACCCCCAGGAAGCGGCCCACGAGCGCATCATCGGCTCGCCGGTTGGCGTAGAGCAGCAAATTGGCGCCAAGGATGGGAAGGGAGATCCCAAACAGCTCCCGCAGAGCGTTCCAGCGAAAGCGAAGGTGCGGAAGGCGCCGGTCGGCCACAAGGACGAAGAGGGAGAACACACCGGCGCCGACGATGGACTGCCACACCAAGGCGTAGACCC
>CAYSMT010000530.1:0-2546 GCA_964432135.1 uncultured Acidobacteriota bacterium | reverse complement strand
CTAGCCAAGCACACAGTACATGGCGATAGCCAGCAGGAGCATCGTGCCGGCATCGAGCGAGATGATGACGAAGGTCATTACTTCCATGCGAAAAACCTCAAAGGAAGAGGCTGGCGAGGCCGCGGTCGACCCCGGTGAAGCCCATGAAGGCCAGGGAGAGGATGCCGGCGATCAGCAGCGCAATGCCCGGCCCTTTGAGTGGCTCGGGTACGTCGCACATGTCGAGTTCTTCACGAATACCGGCCATGATCGAGATGGCGATCGTGAAGCCGATGCCGCCGCCGATGGCGAGGATGAGCGCCTCAGGAAGCCCCCAGCGTGACGCGTCGGGCACGCCCGAGACGTGCTTCATGATCTCCAGGCAGGCGAAGAGGATCGCGCAGTTGGTGGTGATCAGTGGGAGAAAGACGCCGAACTGCTTGTAGAGAGGAGGGAAGAACTTGCGCACGTACATTTCGACGAACTGCACCGAGGAGGCGATGACGAAAATGTAGATGATGTAGGAGAGAATGCTCAGGTCAATGACCGTCTCCGAGCCGGGGTTGATCATGCCCCAGATCCAGGCCGTCAGGGGTGCGCCGGGACGCAGCACGAAGCTCGTGAAGGTCCAACTAAGGAAAGAGGCGATGGTGATGACGAAGGTCACCGCGCAGCCCATGCCGAAGGCTGTTTCGACCTTGCGGGAGACGCCGAGAAAGGGGCAGATGCCAACGAAGTAGTACAGGACGAAGTTCTTGATCAGCGCCGCAGTGATGCCGATCAGGATCAGGTTGAACAAGGTGTCCATGGCCCTACTCCTTCGCGCCGCTGGCTCTCAAGGAGCTCAGCCAGTTGACGCCGCCAATCAAGAGCCCGAGGGTCAGGAAGGCACCGGGAGGCAAGACCATCAGCACCCAATCCGGCCAAGTACCGGGAAGAATGTGCAGGCCAAACCAGCTCCCAGAACCCAGGATCTCACGCACGCTCGCGATGCTTGCCAGGGCTATGGTGAAGCCGAGACCCATGCCGAGGGCGTCGGCGAGAGCGGTGAAGACGCTTTGCTTGGAGGCGCAGATCTCGCAGCGCGAAATGATGATGCAGTTGACGATGATCAGGGGGATATAGGGCCCGAGCTGCTTGCTCATCTCGTAGACGTAGGCGGCCAAGAAACGATCCGCGATGGTGACGAAGGTCGCGATCGTCAAGGTGAAGACGAGAATTCGCAGGTGGGGCTTGAGCAGGTTGCGAATCAGGGCCGTGATCAGGTTGGCCATGACGAGTACGAAGGTCGTTGCGCCAGCCATTGTCATCGCGGCTTGCATGCCGTTGGTCACCGCGAGGGTGGGGCACATGCCCAGGAGCTGCCGGTAGACCGGGTTCTCGGGCAAGATGCCGTTGATGAAACGTTCTAGGGCAGTGGGTCCATCGCTGGCCACGGTCATTCTCCTGCGTTATTCAGCGGCACACGCACGCTGGCGATGGTGGCGTTGACGAGGTCGGCAACGGTCTTCGAGGAGATCGTCGCGCCGGTGATGGCGCGGATCTCGTTCGCTTTGGGGCTCGCCGTCTTGGTCACGCCAAGGGGTGCGGCCGTCGCCTTGCCCTGGAACTGGGCGCGCCAAGCGTCCTCACTGATGCGTGCGCCAAGCCCGGGTGTCTCCTTCTGCGAAAGGACGTACAAGCCCGTGATCTTCGTGACCTGGGCGTCGACGCCGATCAGCAGCTCGATAGTGTCGGCAAAGCCCGTCGCCGCCGTGGGGATGACCCAACCGACGCGTTGGTCTCCGTCCAGAGCCTCGTAATAGAGCTTGCCGTCGAGCTCGTAGGCCTCGCCCCTTTTCGCATCCGGTACGAGCTGGGGCACCTGGGATAATGTCTCGCGTAGCTTGTTCTCGGCGATGCGCTCCGAAACGAGCACCTCCATCCCTGCGAGGGCACCGCCAAAGAGCAAGGCGAGGAGGAGCACCAGCCACGCCGAGGTGATGTAACCCTTGTCAGACATCGGCAGCTCCTCCTAATTGCGCTCGGGTACCGGGCCCCCAACCGGCTCGGGGATCGTGAAGCGATTGATCAACGGTGTGATGGCATTCATCAGCAACACGGCGAACATCATTCCCTCGGGATAGCCGCTGGCGAGGCGGATCAGCATCACGAAGCAGCCGAGGCCGATGCCGAAGACCCATTTGCCCTTGACCGTCAGCGGGGAGCTCACGGGGTCGGTGGCGATGAAGAACGCGCCGAAGAGTAGCGCGCCTCCGAGCAGGTGGTGGAGCGGATGGAACACCGGCGCACCCCCGATCAGATAGCCGCCGCCCGAGATGGCAGCGACGGCCAGCAGCGTGCCCGCCGGGATCTCCCAGGAGGCTGTTCGGCGCAGGCAGAGGTAGACTCCGCCCAGCAGGCAGGCGATGGCGCTCGTTTCGCCGAGCGAGCCGTTCGTGTTGCCGATCAGCAACGCCATGAAGTCGCTGCTCTGCTCAAGGCCCTGCTTAATGGCCGTCAGTGGTGTTGCTTGGGTCACAATCTGCAGTGGGCCGCTAGCCAGGGTGTAGGCAGCGGCGCCCATG
>CAYSMT010000529.1:0-2547 GCA_964432135.1 uncultured Acidobacteriota bacterium | reverse complement strand
GCGCATGAGCTGATACTCGCGATCGGTCAGCGTCTGTGCCGGTGCAACGGTCACCGAATCACCGGTATGAACACCCATCGCATCGAAGTTTTCGATGCTACAAACGACAACGACGTTGTCCGCAGCGTCGCGCATCAGCTCGAGCTCGTACTCCTTCCAGCCAACGACCGACTCCTCGACGAGCACCTGGCTGATCGGGGACAGTTCAAGGCCGAGACTCACGATCTTCTCGTACTCCTCGGCGTTGAATGCGATACCTCCGCCGCTACCCCCGAGGGTGAATGACGGGCGCACGACGAGCGGGAAGCCGATTTCCTCGCGTAGCGCGGCGGCCTGATCGAGGGTCGTCGCGAAGATTCCCCGCGGCATCGCCAGTCCCACCGACTCGACGGCCTCCCGAAACAACTCGCGGTTTTCACAAAGCTCAACAGCCCGGCGTTGGACGCCGATCATGCGCACGTCATAGCGGGCGAGGACTCCCGCCTCATCAAGCTCCACAGCGAGGTTGAGCGCCGTCTGGCCACCGACCGTCGGGAGTAGCGCATCGGGGCGTTCCTTCGCGATGATCTTCTCGACCAGATCGGAGCTGAGGGGCTCGACATAGGTTCGGTCGGCGATCTCCGGGTCGGTCATGATCGTCGCCGGATTTGAATTGACGAGAACGACCTCGAGCCCCTCCTCACGGAGCGCCTTGCAGGCCTGCGTGCCCGAGTAGTCGAACTCGCAGGCTTGCCCGATGACAATCGGTCCCGAGCCGATGATCAACACCTTGTGGATGTCGTCCCTGCGCGGCATAGCTGCTGCCTCCCATCCCCATCGCGACTGGGCTCGCGCCGCTTTTCCTCAAAAAAAGGATCGCCCGAAGGCGACCCTTTCTCAGTCTCGCTTGAAAGCGCAAATCACTCGGCGGCCTTGGCCTCTTTGCCCACGAGCTCGATGATCGCCATCTCCGCGGCATCGCCTCGACGCGGCATCAATCGCATGACGCGAGTATATCCTCCCGGTCGCTCCGCATAGCGCGGTGCAATGTCATCAAACAAACGCTTGACCAGGCCGCGATCTGTCAGGTCACGAGCCACGATACGGCGGGCGTGGACGGTGTCTTTGCGAGCCCGCGTAATCAAGCGCTCCGCGAACGAGCGCAACTCCTTCGCATTGGCGAGGGTCGTCGTGATGCGCTCGTGCACGAAGAGGGCGCCCGCGAGGTTCCGGAGGGTCGCCAGACGATGCTCCGTCTTGCGCCCGAGCTTACGATGTGCACAGCGGTGTCTCATTTTCTTTTCGCCTCTCTCGCGTCAGGCCTCGGTGGCGACGCCGCGACCACCCAGACGCATGCCGAGGGTCAGATTCATGTCGGCCAGGAGCTCTTTGATCTCGTTGAGCGACTTGCGGCCGAAGTTCTTCGTCTTGAGGAGTTCGGGCTCAGTCTTCTGCACCAGATCACGCACGGTCTCGATGCCGGCGTTCTTGAGGCAGTTATAGGAGCGCACAGACAGATCGAGCTCATCGATCGAGCGGTCAAGATGCTCACGCAGCATCTCGTCTTCGCTGTCGGCCTGCTCCACCTCGACCTCCATCTGATCTTCAAAGTTGATGAAGATCGAGAGGTGATCCTTGAGCAGCTTTGCCGCGATACCCACGGCATCCTGGGGCAGGATCGAGCCATCGGTCCAAACCTCGAGGATCAGCTTGTCGTAGTCTGTCGAACGCCCGACACGGGCCGGGTCGACGCTGTAATTGACGCGTTGGACGGGCGAATGCACGGAGTCGATGGGGATGTAGCCCAACGCAAGGTCATCGTCCATGTTCTGGTCGGCGGAAACGTAGCCTCGACCGACCTTCAGCCGCAGCTCCATCTCGAGCGCACCCTCATCTGAAAGGGTCGCGATGACGGCGTCGGGATCGAGAATCTCGACATTCGAGCTGGCCTCGATGTCGCCGGCCGTGACGGTGCGTGCTCCCTTGAGGTTGACACGAATCGTCTCAACCCGCGGGATATGCATCTTGAAGGGGATCTTCTTCAGGTTGAGAATGATGTCTGTCACGTCCTCGATGACGCCAGGAATCGAGGAAAACTCGTGCAGCACACCTTCGATCTTGACGGCCGTGACAGCCGCTCCTTCGATCGAGGAAAGCAGAATACGGCGCAGGGTGTTGCCGATCGTCGTGCCGAAACCCTTCTCGTAGGGTTGCGCGGTGAAGAGCCCGTACTCGCCAGTCAGCGTGCTGCGATCGACCTCCAGGAACTTCGGCTTCTGGAAACCAGTATCGATCATCGTACCTCCGAGGCGCTCCCGAGGCGCCGTTGGAATGGAGCGACCCGCCCACGAGGGCAGCGGGCCACACCTCCGGCCTTACTTCGAGTACAACTCGACGATCAGGTTCTCCTGGATCGGCATCGTGATGTCTTCGCGCTTGGGTAAAGAAACCACCTTACCGTTGAACTTCCCGGCATCGAGCTCCAGCCAAGCCGGGATCCCGCGGCCAGCGGCCGTGTCAAGGTTGCCCTGGATAATCGTGTTCTTGCGGCTGTTTTCGCGCAACTCC
>CAYSMT010000528.1:0-2550 GCA_964432135.1 uncultured Acidobacteriota bacterium | reverse complement strand
GGGGAATGGGTCCCGTCGGGGATCTCGGGTGGGTCGTCTTTGGCGCTCGCTGGCGTTGGTGGGAGCGAGGCCGTGAGCATCTCCCAAGCGAGCATGCCCAGGAGGTACACATCCGATGAAGGATCCATGCGCTCGCCACGACGGATCTCCGGAGCCCGGTAGGGTGTGTTTTCGTCGCCGCTGTCGGCCTGTCGGAAGGCGAAGCCGAAATCGATGAGACGCGCCTCCCAGGAAGGGCTGACGATGACCTGCTCCGGCCGCAGGTTACGGGCGAGTAGTCCCAGGCCATGTGCGTAGTCGAGGGCCTCTGCGACGCGTGTGACGACCTGCACGGTGCGGGGGATATCGAGCGCACCTTCCTTGTCGAGGATGGTGCGCAGACTCTGGCCGGGCACATGCTCCTCGACGACATAGATGCCGCCATCGTCTTGCCCCGCGTCGTGGACGGCCGCGATCGCCGGATGGTGCAGGCGCGCGATACGCCGGATATCCATCAGCAATCGCTCGGCGGCCGATTCGTTCGGTATCAAATCGGCGCCGAAGCGACGCAGCACGACGCGACGTTCCATGACCTTGTCGACAGCGAGAAAGGCCTGGCCCGGATGGTAGCCCTCGAGCGCCTGCTCGACCTCATAGCGTTCGGGAAGGCTCGTGCGTTGCGCCGTCGTGCCGTCGGCGAGCCGCTCCTCGATCGTTGCCAGGCGACGCGCGGCGTCCTGGTAGTTGAAGTCGATGGAGACGACCCGAGAGAGCGCCTGCGACGCTTCACGCATCCTTCCCGAGCGCTCGAGGACCAGGGCGAAGCGATACCAGCGTTCGGGATCGACGGCCGGCCCCGTGTTCTCGTCCTCGGACAAAGCGCGCCGGTAGTGGTCGGCAGCCACCGAGTCGACGCCCATGCGCTCGAAGCAACGCCCGAGGCGGAAGGCGGCTTCTCCCGCTTCCTCCGAGGAGGAACTCACGGCTTGCAGCGCCTTGACCGCGTTGTCGAGCTCACCTAGCTCCTCGTAGCTTTCCGCGGCGAGCAAACGGTCACCTGCGGAAAGATAGCAACGTGCCGCTTCGTCGAGCTGACCGCTCGCCTTGAAACAACGCGCCGCGTCGCGCATCGCGCCGGCCTGGCGGTAGAGATCCGCTGCTCCCGTCAGCTCGCCGGCCCGCTCCTGGGATGATGCTGCAGCGACGAGGTCTCCGGCCGCCTCATGCGCCCACGCGGCCTCTGCGGCGCAGCCGAGCTGCTCGAGGCAGGCCGCCGCGTCTGAAGGACGCCCGGATTCAAGATACAGGGCCGCGGCTTCACCCCAGCGCTTGGCGCCGCGGAAAGCTTCCGCGGCGAGGGCCGGGTCGACGGCTCCCGGTTCGAGGCTCTCGGCAAGAGACGCGGCATCGTTCATCTGCCCCGCGGCGAGGAAGGCTTTCAATGCGGCCTCCGGCTTGCCGGCCCGTTCCCACGCCCGTGCGGCATCGGCCCTTCGGCCCGCCATCTCGAGCCAGCGCGCGGCCCGTGCGGGCTGTCCCGCGGCGAGGAGCTGGCGCGCTGTGCGGAGCGCCATCGAGAGCAGATCCTTCTGGTCTCCGCCGTACATGCCCCCCTTGACCAAAGATTCCAGACAGCGTGAGGCGCCATCGGGTTGGCGGGCCTCGAGGAAAAGCTCGGTGGCCTTGAGAAAATCGCCTGTGTGCTCGTAAAGCGCCGCCGCCGCCTCGGCGTTGCCGCCTTCTTCGTGGATCTGCGCGGCCCGCCGGCAGCGGTCACCCTGCATAAATAGCTTCGCTGCGCGTTCTCGGTTGCCCAGACGCAGGGCCAGTTCCGCCGCCTCGACGTGCATCCCGCCCTTTTCATACTCCTGGGCGGCCAGGGCGATCTCGCCGAGCTGGGCAGCCACCTCTCCCGCGAGGCGGTGATGCCGCCCCTTCTGGTACATGCGCAGGGCTTGCTTGAGGCGGCCTCCGAGGCGGAAGAAGTCTCCCGCGGTGGAGTAATCTCCTCGTAACGCGGCCCAGCGCGCTTTGCTCAGGGATCCTCTCGACATGGCTCTCCCTCGGGAACATAGGTCCCGGACCGGGCCTTCGCGACTTTCTTCACTTCGAGGTGAGCGGTTTTCTGCCACAATGGGCGAGGGCTAGAGTGCTCGTCGCTAACCCCCATAGGAAACCGCTGATTGTGAACGCCCTTCCGCTGCTTCGAGTCATTCGCACGCTGACCCCCCCCAAGGTCGAGGAACTCCTCGTACGTGATCGCGTTGTGCGCCGCGCCCAGGCCTACGCGAGCGAAGGCCGGGTTGAGGAGGTGTGGATAGATGGTCGTGCGCTGCGCGCGCACATCGCCGGATCGTCGGATACGCCCTACCACAGCGTCATGCGACTGATCGACGGTGAGATCGAGGCGGAATGCTCCTGCCCCTACGAGCGGGGGACCTGCTGGCATGCCGGGGCCGTGCTCCTCGCTTTGATTGCCGAGCCCGAGCTGATCGACGAGCTTGAGGCCCAGGCGGGACGCGGCGTGGCCTCCGCAGCGCCGCAGGATGCCGATGCGGCTGGCGAGGCGAT
>CAYSMT010000527.1:0-2554 GCA_964432135.1 uncultured Acidobacteriota bacterium | reverse complement strand
CGTCGAGATTCTTGATGTGCCCATCACGGCAACGGTGATTGGTGGATCGGTCTACTACCCGGGACGAGACTGAAGCTGCGCCGCTACCGATCTGCCAGTCAGGGCCGTCAAGGGCATACGCCGGCTACGAGCTCAGAACGATGTAGTGGGCGGGAGGCCACTATGTGCCGGTCAGGCGCGTCTTGTGGATGTAGGCCTCGATGCGCCGCCGATCTTCGGGGTTGAAACGTTCGAACTCCACACCGAGGCCTGGTGGTGAGTCCGAGGCGCCTTGCGGGGCCGGCACTTGCCGCGCCACAGAGCCAATCAGGCGCATCGGCTCCGTTGACTCGGGGAGACGGAAGCTCAACCCTAGGCGCATGCCGAGGGGCAGCATGTCTCGGGTTTCAATGAACAAACCGGAGTTCGATAGGTCGCGACTCGTTCCGATGAGGTGGCCGCTTGGGCCGTCGAAGTAGACGGGCACCTCGAGAGGAACTCGCGGGCGTCGCACGTAGCACCAGACGCGGTTGCGTCCGAGGCGATGAGCCTCCGCAAGGGCCTCCTGTGCGCGACGCATGAGCTCGGAGGGCGTTTCCCCATCCGCGGGGAAACAAGCGACGCCGATGCTGACCGTGACGCGCATCTCGCCCGAGCCGCCCGGCCGGGAGAACGCGAACTTCTCGATCGTTTGCCGGATGCGCCCGCCGACCGCCCGGGCATCGCCACGGCCTGTCCCCGTCAACAAGATGCCGAAGTGATCTTGGTTGACCCGAGCGACGTAGTCCGTGGAGCGTAGACTCGCCCGCAGAATGCCTGCGAGCCGTTGGAGCACATCCCCCGCTTGGTCGTTGCCGTAGCGCTCCTCGAGGCTAGCCAGGTGGTCGATGTTGACGAAGAGCACGGCCATCGTGTGGCCCACCCGTTTGACAGCTGAGAAGGTCTCGCGAAGTTGCTCGCGGAAGGCCTCGGCGTTGGGGAGGCGGGTCAGCGCATCACGCTTTTCCTGCGTTTCAGCGCTGATGGGGGCTCCGATGCGCGCGACGACATGCTTGATTTCCACAGAGAAACGCACGCCCTGCCCGCCGAGAGGCGTGATGATCACATCGGCTTCTAGTTGGGCGCCGTCCTTTCGATGGAGCAGCATGCGCGTCGTAGTGGAACGACCCACCCGGGGCAGCGTTCCGTCGAAGAGGGGTCGCGCCTCAAAACGCCGCTGGCCGGTTTCGTCAGGACGATCGTAGACGCCCAGATCCTTGTGTTGGCCGACGACTTCAAAGGCTCGCCAGCCGGTGAGCTTCTCCATCGCGCGATCAAAGGCGAGGATGTGCCCAAGTGCGTCAACGATAAAACTGCCGCCAAGCCCGGCGGCGGCCGCCTGTGGCGTCACGCCGGAACTATCCCGAAGCGGGGCGAGCGGAATCGTTCCGACGCTGAGCTTGGGGTGTCGTAGGGCGCGGGGCCCACTCATCATCGTTTCCTTCTCGTATTTAAGGCTCATCGTAAGCGACTCCCATCCTCCGACGGGGCCGACAAGCGGTAGGACAGCAAAACGCCGACCCCTCGAGGGCAAGATGGGTCCTGAGGCCGAAGATGGGTAGTCATTTATTCAATCTTGTCCGATCTGCCCCGCGCTGACTTGGGAGAAGGGATCAACGAGCCAGAAAAACTCCTGTTGTTGACCTGCATCGACAGGCTCGATCCCTGGCCCCGAGCGCTCAAGGCGCGTCTCCGGGCCAGGAGGGAGTTCGCTCCGCCTCCGCGCGCAAGGCGAGGATTTCTTCTGGCGTCGCCGGTCGCCAGACACCGCTGCGGCGCTTGCGTTCGATCGATCCCGTGGGGTAGCGCACGGAGGTCACCAGACGACCCTCGGGACTGAAAACGTGACAGCGGCCTTTCTGGCCGAGAACGACTCGCGTGTTGTAGCGGCGATCGACGAGCAGCGCATCGGGCTCGGCCCGGGCCAGGTCCTCAAGCGCCATCCGTGTCGGGCGCTGTCCGGCGGCATGGTGTCGCTGGGCGTGCCCGGTGCGGCGTTCGTTGCTGCGCACGCCTTTCTCGAGCCGGCGTGCCAGGCCGCCGAGCAGGCCTTCGACGCGCCGGGAATTCATATCGTAGGCGGTTCGAAGGGCCGACTGAGCCCAACGCACGGCGCTCGTCCAGGGTAGCGCAGAGAGGCGGTCGCGAAGCTGCTCGAGGGTCTCGCCGCCGGGACCGACTCCGAGGATGTTCAATCCATAGCAGGCTCGCCGCCGCCGGGGTTTCGAAGAGACGATTTGGAAGGAGATCGCCATCGCTCGACGACGTCCCGTCTTCTCGGGGACACGGTACCAGCCGGCGAGAACTTGTCCGTGGATCCGGTAGCCATCCCTGTCTTTGCGGATCGAGGGCAAGAGGCATTCGTTCAGTTCACTTTCGTGAACGATGCGCGTAACGAGGCGGTCTCGTTCGCCGAAGAGCTCGCCGACCCGCGGGTCTCAGAGGGCTTGCAGGTACTCCCCGAAGCCGGTGAAGTGTGGCCGGCCGGATTGGGCATAGCCGGCGAAGATTTTTTTCGCGTCGTCGGGTTGTGCAT
>CAYSMT010000526.1:0-2570 GCA_964432135.1 uncultured Acidobacteriota bacterium | reverse complement strand
GCACCAGCGCATGTGGATGGAGAGATTCTCTCCGCTGGCGTCCGGCAGCTTGCGGTGAGCTTGATTCCGGGCGCTTTGCGCGTCAGGCTGCGCGCCGAAAGGTGTTGACAGCGGCGGGGTCTTCGGCGTACCTGACTGTCAACAAACGGGATGGCTATCTGGCATCGCCATCGGGGAGGTGAGTGTGGCTCGTGCTTCGATCCGAGAGGAGTTGGAGCGTCTTGTCCTGCGCAACTCGCGCCTCAAGATCAACGAGGTTGCCGATGAGCAGGTGCTCAACTTCGACCTTGGCTTCGACTCGCACGCGCTGTTGAATTTGTTGCTCGACGTAGAGGATGCCTTCGATCTTGAGCTACCGCCGGAGCGCGTTCCGGAATTCGTGGGCATCAGCTTCGCTGACCTGGCTGCGAAGATCGAGAAGCAGCGAGAGGAGGTTTCGTGAAGGTCGCGTTCGTCGGGGATCCTTCCGGGGCGGGTCTTGAGGACCTGTCGGCAGAGCTGGCCACCGTCTTTCGCTCGGCTGGCCACAGCATCTGGGATGACGTGCCGGAGGACGTCGACCTCGTGATCAACCGGACGAGCCTAGGCGCGGCGCGACCGAACTACTTACGTTCGAATCCTTCTATTTTCGTCACAAGTCTCGTCGAAACACCCGAGGGTTTTACCGATGAGACGCTCGTGGAGCTCAAGCGACGCAGCTACGCTGCTCTCGTCAAGACGATGTCGAACCTGCTTGTGCACCGTGTCGGTCAAGGTGTCGAGGCCGTGGCGCATTTTATGACTCCGGAGCTCGGTTTTCGCACCCGCCGTGATCCTGCGACCCTCGCCCAGGGCATAGCCGATTATGTCACTCCCCTGGCGGCGTCCAAGATGGTTATCGCTAACCGGCTTGATGAAGATCTGCCTGAGCCCCTCTGGGCTCATGGCGACGATGCGGCGCGCTCCTTGATGGCCTATGGCCGGCGCCTCGATGCTCTAAAGCTGCTCCCGAGTCCCTTCGATATTCGTGAGATCCTCAGTGAACGCGAGCTGCGACTGATGATGAAGCTCTTCGGTCTCAAGCAGCTCTCCTACGGCAACCTGTCTGCGCGGCGCGATGCCGCGAGCTTCTGGATGAGTGGTCGAGGGGTCGATAAGGGGCGGCTCGAGAAGATCGGTTCCGATCTCCTCCTCGTGAAGGGTTACGACGCCAGGACGCTGACCATCGAGCTCTCCGTGCCGCCTGAGACGGATCCGAGTTCACGTGTCTCGGTCGATGCGATCGAGCACTACAAGATCTATCGCGCGCTTCCCGGTGTCGGAGCGATCGTACATGTCCACGCCTGGATGGAGGGCATTCCCGCGACGCTTCAGAGCTGGCCTTGTGGGACGGAGCAGCTTGCCGATGAGGTTCTCTCGCTCGTGCTCGCTGCAGAGGATCCTTTGCGAGCGGTTATCGGTTTGAAAAACCACGGTCTGACGATCACCGGACCCTCGCTCGCGGATATCTTCGAGCGCATCGAGGGGCGACTGAGTCAGGACGTACCGGCACTGGAGTAAGGGCGCGATGCATGACTACGTGACGATGGTGGAGCTGGTCGACGGTCTTCGCGAAGCGCCGGCGGATCATCGCATCACGCTGGTCGATGCGCGCGGCCGGGAGAACTCGTATACCTGGCGCGAGCTTCACCGAAAGATCACCGTCCATGCTCGCTGGCTTGATACTCAAGGCATCGCTTGTGGCGACCGCGTTGTCGTCTCGCCGACCAACAATCCGGAGGTTCTTGCGAGTTTTCTCGCGCTGTTATATCTCGGTGGGGTACCGCTCTAGGTAGGCGGTGCACAGCTCGGCCAAGCCCCAGGCAGTCAGCTTGACTTCGTGGCCTCGCTCTTTGATCAAGCCGACGCCAAGGCCGTGTTCACCCAGTCCGAGCTGATCACGGGCAATGAAGAGCGTGGACTGATTTCCGCCGAGCGCCTCATCGACTACGTGCCTTCGACTCTTGATCGGCACGAGGAGACACCGTCGATCCCGCCGGCGGATCCGGATCGTGATGCGTTGGCCTTCGTGCAATTTTCATCCGGCAGCACCTCGCGACCAAAGGGGGTGCGCATCACGCATCGCAACGTGACCGACAACGTACGGGTTCTTGCGAGCTGGGGAGGTCGCTGCAGCGAAGAGTGTGCGGCCACTTGGTTGCCGCTCTATCACGACATGGGTCTGATGGGCAGCCTGCTCTCGTGCATGTGGTTGCGCTCGCGCGAGATCGCGCTGATGAGCCCCATTCGCTTTCTCATGCGCCCCATCGCCTGGCTCGATCGTCTGAGCCGGATGAAGGCGAGCGTGTCCGTTTGCCCAAACTTCGCGCTTGACCTGTGCACCGATCGGGTCACGGACGAGCAGCTCGAGGCCTGTGCCGTTGATCTGTCTTCGCTAAGCCTGATCTATGTCGGGGCCGAGCCCGTGCGGCCGAAGTCGATCCGTCGCTTTGAGGAGCGTTTCGGTGCCTGGGGTTTTCAGCCCCGGGTATTACATCCTGTCTATGGCCTCGCTGAGGCCACCTTGATCGTCACGGCGCCGCGCCATCAAG
>CAYSMT010000525.1:0-2573 GCA_964432135.1 uncultured Acidobacteriota bacterium | reverse complement strand
CCAGGTTCACTCGCTCGCATCGTCCCTCGCCCAGATCAAAACCCTGCATCTGCCCCTGGACGAGCTGCACTCGCGCCCTCAAATCGGCGGGGAGTACATCGATCCGTTGTCGCGCGAGGTCAAGCATTGCCACGTCGCGATCGAGGCCGGTGACGTCGTTCCCAGCGCGGGCGAGAGGGATGAGCAGTCGTCCTGTCCCGCAGCCGAGCTCGAGCACGCGTGTGCCGCCGTTGCAGGCGGCCAGGTAGAAGGCAAGGTCGCCAGGATTCCCCCGGTGCACCAGCTCGTAGAGTTCGGGATCGTAGCTCATTCGGGGGCTTCTGGGAGGTGCGGCAGCGCCTTGAGCTGCGTGCTCCTCGCCTGCGCTGCCCGCCGATCCAACTTACCTGAATAGGTGCGCGGCAAAGCGTCGACGAGAGCGATCAGACGCGGCCGCTGCGCTGAGGGGAGCCCTTCGCGCAGCGCGCGAGCCAGTGTTTCGAGCCCGGAGCCTTCCTTATCCGCTACGATCAATGCAGCGACGCGCTGGCCCCAGCGTTCATCGCTGACACCGAAGACGAGGCTTTCCCGTACTCCGCTAAGCCGGTCCAGAAAGTGCTCGACCTGCGTCGGGTCGATCTTTTCGCCGCCGCTGATGAGCAGTTCGTCGGCGCGTCCCGTGATGTGAAGCCGGCCGTTTTTGTCGAGCCTCCCGAGATCTTTGGTTTGTAGCCAGCCCTCGGCATCGACCTGAGGCAAAGCCGTGAGGGTCCCCTCCGCGGTCAGCACGCCGCTCGCGATGGACGGTGTGCGTATGGCGATCACGCCGTCGCGAATGTGCAGCTCGACGCCGGGCAGGGCAGGGCCCGCACCCTGCTCAGGGCCAGGAGGGGTGCCCGGTATCTGCGTTGCCACCTGTGAGCAGGTCTCGCTCATCCCGTAGGTCACCAGTACGGGGACCCGCCTCATGCGTGCGCGCTCGAGCAGGGAGGGTGATACGCCACTTCCGCCGAGAAGCACAATGCGCAGCCAGGACGGCGGTTTCCAGCTCTCGCGGTCGAGCAGGCGCGCGAGCATCGCAGGAACAAGGGATACGAGACGCACACGCTGCGCTGTGATCACTTCGGCGATCGTGTCGGTGTCGGCGCTTGGTGCGAGCACGATGGCTCGTCGCGCCATCAGGCATCGCGTGAGGATCGACAGGCCGCTGATGTGTGCCAAGGGTAGACAGACGAGCCAGCGGTCGTCTGTCTGCCAGCCGAGACGTGTCGCGCTGGCTCGCGCGCTTGCCACGAAAGCCCGGCGTGAGAGGACGATCCCTCGGGGCGATCCAGAGCTTCCTGAGCTGCGTACGATGGCGAGTGCGCGCTCGTCATCGGGCACCGCCGGTAGCGGCGTGGCACTGTGCTCCCCATCAAAGGGAACGCCATCGACGCGGTCGAAGCGCGGCGTTGCGCGGCTGACTTGTGCCGCAGCCTCTTCGCCGAGGCGCGGATCGAGCAGGCCGACAGGGCGGCCCATCTCGAAAAGCGCGAGCAGGCGCACGACAGTGGTGATTTCCGGTCGAGCGCTCAACCAAGCGCCATGGGTAGCGACGCCATGAGCTTGGAGGCGGGCCGCGTCGCGCAGCACGGCGTCAGCGAGCTCGCTCCAGTTGAGGGCGGTCTCACCCGCGATCAGGGCGAGCTTTTGCCCCCCCTCGCGTGCGGCATCTTGTACGGAGAGGGTCATGACTCGGGGCTCAGGCCGAGGCCTGGCGCGGCCGAGGGGCGGATCCAGGGCGGGTCGAGCTGGAGAAGCGCTTCGGTCTCGATCAGTGGGTGGGGGGCCAGACCGGATGCGAGGGGAGGTGGGTCGAGCGCGAGGGCAAGCTCTGCTTCGGCGGCCCATGCGATCGACGAGCCGAAGCAGTGGCTGACAACGACCTCAAGGCCTTGCGCGCGGGCCGCGCCGGCCAGCTCGAGACAACGGGCATAACCTCCGAGGGCCATCGGCTTGAGCACAAGGACGTGGCAGCAGCTCGCGGCGATCACTCGCCGGGCGCGCGCGGGATCCTGGAGGCTTTCGTCGGCGGCGAGTGGAACGGGACTCGTGTCGATCTCGTCGAGTGCTCCGCCGGCGAGGGGTTCCTCGACGTATTCTGGTGACAGCTCAGCGAGCGCTTCGAGCCGCCCAGGTAGCTCTTCACGGGAGAAGGCTTGGTTCGCGTCGAGGCGCAGCGAAGCTGCGGGGCCGAGCAGTCGGCGCAGTGCTCGCGCCACGCGCAGCTCCTCGTCGAAGCCACCTGGAGTCCCTATCTTCAGCTTGAAGGTTCGATAGCCCCGCGCCGCCGCCGCGAGGGCCTGCTCCGCGAGGCGATCGAGAGGTGCGGGGGTAAGTAGCGCCTGGAGCGGGACGGGAGCAGGGGTCTCGTGTCGACCGATTAGCTGATGAAGTGGCCGTGCGAGACGTTGCCCGACGAGGTCGCACAACGCCGTCTCCAGCGCGAAGCGCGCGGAAGGAGAAAGCGAGAGGGAGGAGGGGATGCTCGCCAGCGGGCCGGCCGCATCGAGGGTCAGTGGGAGATGGTCACGACAGAAGGTTGTGAGGGACTC
>CAYSMT010000524.1:0-2578 GCA_964432135.1 uncultured Acidobacteriota bacterium | reverse complement strand
CGTGAAGAGGCTTTGCGAGACGAAGCCGTACCCTTGCGCGAGGCGCTCGTGGATCTCCCCGTCGCCTTTCGCTTGCTCTGCTTGCCGCTCCGCGTTACCAAGGCTCTGCTTCCTCGCGGCGGCCGCACGGGAACGCGCGGGCAAGCGTTCCGGGAAAGGGTGAGGTCAGAGAGTGACCTTCTGCACCTTGCTTCCGGGAACGACCTCGACCCGGTCGTTGCCGAAGCGAACCTGGGCCTTGTGGCCACCGTCATAGTCCTTAGCCCAGACCTCGATCGTAACGCGCTTGCCCTCGACGCGCCCCGGCCGGCTACCCGGCTGATCGAGACCGCGCCATAGGCGAACGAAGGGATTGCGCTCGAGTTCGTGCCCGACACTCGTCGTCTCACCATGCCCAGGGTAGATCGTCAAATCCTCTGGAAGAGAGAGCAAGCGGTCGAGGATCGTCGTGCGCAGATCGTCGAAGCTTGTATGCCCAGGCGCGACGGTACCGCCAACGGAGTGTTTGAAGAGAGTATCGGCCGTCCAAACACCGACACCGGGAACGTGGAGGCCGACCTGCCCCGCGGTGTGGCCTGGAAGGTGAATCACCTCGGCCTTCCAGGATGAGAACTCGAGCAGGTGGCCGTCGTTGACAAGCTCGGTCGCCGCAGGCACAAAGGCACGCTCGAGCGGGTGGCAGAGAATCGGGGCGTCGAGATTCCTCGCGAGAAACTCGTTTCCGGCGACGTGATCATAGTGTCGGTGCGTCGCGAGGATGGCGACGACCTTGACGCCGCTGCGGCGAATCATCTCGAGGATCTTCGAGGCATCCGCGCCCGTATCGATCAGGATCCCGCGGCCGTCTTCTCGGCCCGCGACAAGCCAGCTATTGACGAGCCAGCCGGGATGCTGCACGCGGTCGATAATCAAGGCAAACCCCTCCGTCTCGCTCCGTGCCGGAGCCGAGATCCCCAGAAAAGGCCATCTTATGTGAAGACGGGCCCGCCGGAAAGCGCACCTCACACCCTCGTCGACTGGCGCGCCTCGCCCCAAAGCCTTTTCTAGCTCCCGAAGGCCCGACGCAGGCGAACGGCTATAATAGTAAGGTGACGATGAATTTTGCAGACTCGGGAGGGCGATGGCGTGCCGTACGGCGAGTCCTGCTCGTGGTGTTGGCCGTGGTCTCCTTTCCCGGCACGACCATAAACGCAGCGAACGAGGACGGGCCCGCTTCACAATCCAAGGCCCCAACGCCGAAGAAAGCGCAACGACTGCCAGCGAAGACCAAAGACCCTCGCAGCTTCCCGAAAGGCATCACCGTCCTCGTCGACGGCTGGAAGGACCCGCGCTCCGCACGCGACTACCCCGGCGGATTGACCGTCGTTGGAGCACCGCCGGCGAGTCCAAGCGGTCGGCCCGTTATCCGCATCATGACCCCTCCGGGCGAGAAAGGAGCCAGCGCCTCCCCAGCCCCGCAAGAGGAGGCCGGAACGAGCGCGACGGCAGGCCTGGACCTGCTCGTCGCTCCGGCGGATCGCCTGCGCGAGGAGCAGGAAGCCGATACGACCAAGGAGCGCAAGGTCAAGACCCGCGCTAGCGCAGGACCCTCCCTAGCCGAACAGCTCGAGGCGCTCGGCCAGCCCCCACTTCCAGGCGGCGCGGCGCTGTCCTCGCTCAGCGCTTGGTCCCCGACGCCGAGCTGGCCGGAACGCGATACCGGACACCCCTATCCATGGAATCCCGCGCGCTTCGCGCCGCGCAGCCGGAACGCGAGCTGGGAACCCACCGCAGCCTGGCAAACGCGCAAATCCAAGACATCCTACCCATGGAACGCCGTCCATTGGAGCGATCCGCTCTTCGACCCGACGTGGCTACCAAGTGATTCATGGGGGCGCGTCCTCCAACAACCGGAAGCACCCGTAGCACAGGACGCCACGACGCCCCCGCCCGATCATCTCGACGCGACTCGTGAGCCCATGCGCCGGCGAGCGCCACGCCGCTCGATCTCAGAGCTCATCAAGG
The DNA here is from genome assembly GCA_964432135.1 of uncultured Acidobacteriota bacterium. Taxonomy (GTDB): domain Bacteria; phylum Acidobacteriota; class Polarisedimenticolia; order J045; family J045; genus JANTFM01. Next base: position 574 of record CAYSMT010000524.1, on the reverse strand, counting down.
ACGTCCTTGCCCAGGAGACAGGGTCTCAGGCCGCGTTGGACGAAGCGATCAAGCAAGCGCTGGACGAGACCACCGAAGCGACTCACGATGAGAGTGGCGAGAGCGCTGCGTCGCCCTCCGCATCGACGCAGCAGACGCGATGACCAACTCTGCCGCGCTCAGCTCGAGGTGGCGCTCACCGCTAACGATCCTCTTTGCACTGCTCGGCGGTTTGCTCGTCGGCGCAAGCCTGAATCTTCTCCACGGTCACGAACTCATCACCGACGCCACACTCGGCCTGATCCTGCGTCCCTTCGCGCTGGTAGCGGAGATCTTCATTCGCCTGCTCAAGATGCTCGTCGCACCATTGGTGCTGTTCTCGATCATGGCGGGCGTCGCCGGCATCGGCGATCCGCGCAAGCTGGGACGGATGGGTCTGAGGACCTTCGCCTACTACATGACCACGAGCCTCGCCGCGATTCTGACGGGGCTGCTGCTCGTCAATCTCTTCCGGCCGGGGGTCGGCGCCACGCTCTCGCTCCCAGCGGTGGAAAAGCTTCCGGAGAGCACACGGGGGCTGGTGGATATCTTCCGC
>CAYSMT010000523.1:0-2580 GCA_964432135.1 uncultured Acidobacteriota bacterium | reverse complement strand
GAGATGACGTGGCCATTCGAGGCACCGCACTGATTCTCCTGAGGCAGGTCGGAACCATCGAAGACCTGGACACCGTCAGCGCGCTCTATGAAGAAGCACAAGGCCCCGAAGGGGTCGAGACTCGCTGTGAAATGCTCAAAACTATCGCCAAGCTCGGCCAAGGCCAGGCTCTCGCCGTGCTCGAACGCGCACTCGAGGACCCCGCTTTTGCCGTACGCCACGTGGCCGCCGAGCAGCTCGAAGCCCTGACAGGCAAGACCTACGAGACCAAGCAGGGCGAGCCGACAAACTCGGTCGAGGCCGTCGTGGGCGAAGACTACTTCACCGGGAAAGCCAACCCACGCATTCTGCTCGAAACGAGCAAAGGTCGGATCGTGCTCGAGCTGTTTCAGGATGAGGCTCCACGCCATGTCAAGAACTTCCTCGACTTCGCTCGAGAGCATCGCTACGACGGCTTGCCTTTTCACCGCGTTGTTCCCGCCTTCGTCGTCCAAGGTCTCGACCCGCGAGGTGATGGCTGGGGCACGGGAGGTGTCGTGCTCCGGGACGAGATCAATCTCGAAACTTTCCAGCGCGGCAGCATCGGCATGCCGAACGCGGGCCCAGACACTGGGGGCTGCCAGATCTTCATCACGCACTTGCCAACTCCCCACCTCGATGGCCGCTACACCGTCTTCGGACGGGTTGTCGAAGGCATGGAAATCGTCGACGCCATCGAGATCGGAGACGTGTGCCGTAAGGCGATCCTCCAGTAGCCCATGCGGCTTTTTCGAGACATCAGAGGGTGCGCTCCATACGGCCGGGAGCACAACACGCGCCGCTAGCATCACATGCGCGGCTGCTTTTCTCAGCCACTCGGGTGACCCTGGTATGACAATCCCGGATTGACCGCCCTGCCGCTTTTTCTTACTCTTAGCTTTTCCCTCCACTTCTGGATTGGTGTGCGGAGGAGCCCTATGAAGCGCGAGTACTTCTGCCCGAGTTGCCGAACGACCCTCAACCCGAACGTTAAGATCGTGTTAACCGCCTCCTGGGGCGAGCAACGTGGGCTTGTCCTGCTGAGCCCGCAACCCGGTAACTATCAGGCCTTCATCTCGAAGGAGCTCGCCCCACCCGAGGGTGCCCGCCTCAGTTTTTCCTGCCCGGTATGCCAAGCGAGCCTACACTCGACCGTTGACAAGAACCTCGCCGAACTCGGTTACCGGACAAGTCACGGTGAGACGGGTTCCGTCGACTTCTCGCGAGTCTGCGGCGAGCATGCGACTTACTTCGTCAACGAGGATGACGTACGCGCCTTCGGAGAGAACGCTGGCGTGTACGGGGCGCGCAACTTTTTCGGCGAAGGCGACGTCGACTAACCTCCCTCGCCCTTGGCCTGGCGCGCGCGGCCGGCGCCGAGCTTGCGCAGCATCTTGCGCGCGTTCTCATTGTCAGGGTTGATCTCGAGCGACTTGCGATAACCGGCTATCGCCTGTTCTCGCTTTCCGAGCTTCATGAGACCTTCAGCGAGGCTATCATAAACGTTGAAAGAGTCGGGATAGGCCTCTACGTTGAGCCGGAACAAAGCAACCGCCGAGGCGACATCGCCCGCCTGCAACAGGCGATACGCGATCAAGTTCAACCGCCGCTCGGTGAAGATGCGTACCTCGGGATCCCGCTGGCGGTAACGCGTGAAAAGCGTACGAGCCGCGGGCACACCTTCGTGCACAAGCAGGTCAAGGAACTCCTGCTCGGTCGGAGGTACGGGTAAGGCCTTGCGTCGATCGAGGGTGAGCAAACGCCGAGAAATGCCGTTCTTACCCGGTGATCTGCCGAGAAACTCCTGGGCCTGAGCGTCACCCATCAGGGTTGCTTCAAAGAAGTGACGCAGATAGATGCTCAGCACCCGATAGCTGGCGATGATGGGATCGTCAGCGCCATTGAGCTCCCCCCGCGACTCGTGCTGCGCCAGGCGCATCAAGTCAGTGGCCGAGGCGAAGTGCGGGTGGCGAAACTCGTGAAAGATCAAGCGCCATGTGTCCGCATACTTAATCTCACGCTCGAACTCCCATTCGTCATCCACCTCGTATCCACCGTTGTAGGCCTGGAGAAACGGAGCGCGTACGCGTGCGGGCGAGTAATAGTCGAAATCCTTCCATCGGTTGCCCTGAAACCCGAAAACAACCCCTCCATCAAGGCAGGCCACCGCGGCAAAGCGACTGTTACGCGCAGCAAGAATGGATACGGCAAGTCCGCCCCAGGAAAATCCAAAGGCCCCGATCGCTTCCTGACTCGCCGACGGAAAGCCCTTCATACGCGAAAGAACGAACTCCACGTCGCGCACCTGGGCTTCGACATCTCGCCACTCGTTGTTCATCTCCCGCGTTGATTCACCGACCGACGGAGACGATGCCACTACGAAACCATGGCTCACCAGATACTCGATCAAAACAGCATTCTCATAGGGCGAGGAGGAAATACTCGGGGCGTAGAGCAGAAGGGGAAACGGTCCTGGCAGCGGAGCGGCCTCCTCCACCGCAGTCAGCTCCCGCTCCAATAATGCGTCCGCAGGCGACGCACTGGGGCCAAGGCGTGTCGCCA
>CAYSMT010000522.1:0-2600 GCA_964432135.1 uncultured Acidobacteriota bacterium | reverse complement strand
CCACCGCCCTCACCGCCCGCCTCGGTCGCGCAAACCTTGCCGTCACCTTCCACAACGAGCAAAGAGTAACGAGCACGAGCAACGAGACGCCGGTACCACGCACACCTGGAGACCGCAGCCGTCCCCTCCAGCCATGAGAGATTAGCGAAGTAGGTGCAGGGCCCAAGAGGGCCCGTGAGCCAGGGCGCGCATTTACGCACTTCTCTGGAGCCGCGAGAGCCGGAAAACAGAGCCGCCTGGCGCGGGCAGCTCGCAAATCCCCACACCAATGACGTAAAGTTCAGCAGAGCTTCGGCGGAGTACTCTCTTATGGGAGCGCCCCCGTTGGACGCTATGCGGAGAGCCCACGTGCGCTACTTGGTCGTTCATGCCCATCTCTACCAACCGCCGCGCGAGAACCCCTGGACGGAGAACATCCACCGCCAACCCTCCGCGGCCCCATTCCACGACTGGAATGCACGCGTCTCCGACGAATGTTACGAGCGACTCGGTGCCGCGGGCGTTCGCACGCCCGACGGGCAGATCTGCGCCCTGGTGAACCTTTTTGGAAGGATCTCCTTCAACATCGGTCCCACCCTCGCCGCCTGGCTCGAACGCGAGCGTCCCGAGGTCATCCGCGATACTCGCGAAGGCGACGCGGCCGCTCGAACCCGGCTCGGTACGGGCGGTGCCATGATGCAAGCCTACGGTCACCCGATCCTTCCGCTCGCAGATCGCCGAGAGAAGCGGCTTCAGGTCGCTTGGGGCAAAGCGGACTTCCGCCGGCGCTTCGGGCGCGATCCTCTCGGTATCTGGCTGCCGGAGACCGCCGTCGATCTCGAGACCCTCGAGGTATGCGCGGAACTCGGCCTCGAGTACACGATCCTCGCACCAGAACAAATCATCAAGGTGCGCCGGGCCCATGCGCGCAAATGGCAGGACGTCTCGGGTGGCCGAACGCCGACCCATAAGCCGATGTACATCCAGCTTCCCTCAGGGCGGCGCTTCACGGTCTTCGCCTTCCACGGGCCGCTTTCGCGCAACATCGCCTTCGGCGGGACGCTCGCAAGCGGCGACCGGCTGCTCGGCGAGATACAAAACGCACTGGACGGCATGCCAGGCGATCCGGGTCTCGTCCTGATGGCGGCCGACGGAGAAACCTTCGGACACCACCAGAAAGGCGCAGAAGAGGTACTCGCAGAAGCACTCGAGCGTTGCCGGATGAGCGGAGCAGCCAAGGTCACTAACCTCGGCGATCTCCTCAGGGAGCTCAAGCCGGGTTTCGAGGCCCAGCTCGCTGAGCCCTCAGCCTGGTCATGCGCGCATGGCGTCGGGCGATGGTCACGGGACTGCGGCTGTCGCATGGGAGATCATGGCCCGAACTGGAGCTGGGGCTGGCGCGAGCCACTGCGCCACGCGATGACGACACTACGCAACCGGGTCTTCTCGCTGATCGATCGCCGTGGAGGGAGCTTGTTCAAAGATCCCTGGGCCGCACTCGAGGCCCACGGCGAGGTCCTCGCAGGGCAGCCCTCCCTCGAAAGGGTCGAGGCCCTGGTGGACGCGCATGCTGTAGCCAATCTATCGACCGCCGATCGCGCGCGTGCCGTGAATCTACTCGAACTGACACGACAGGTGCTCTTCTCGGCAACCTCCTGCGGTTGGTTCTTCGACGACATCGCAGGAATCGAAGGAAGCCAAGTGCTGCGTCACGCTGCACGCGCCTGTGAGCTAACGCGACGCGTCTTCGGGATCGATCCTGAGCCAAATCTGCTCTCGCGCCTCGAAGATGCTCCAGCCAATGCCGAGGGCATGGCAACGGGGGCAGATGTCTATCGCCAGCGAGCACTCACGGCAACCCACGAGCCGAAAATTGCGTTGGGCTGTCACGGCCTGCGCCGCCTGCGTACCGCATTGTGTGGCAAAACCCACCTCGCTCCCATCAGCAGCAGCTTCGGCCTTTTCACAGTGGACGAGACGAGCACCCCGATCATCAGACGCAACGACGACCCCAGCGACCAAAAGAACCAGGGCGAAGGCCCTCACAACCACGCCAACCCTTCCACCAACGGCAGCCACGAAGAATGCGCGCACGCCCAAGTGCCGCCCCTTAACACCTCTGTCACGGTGCGCGGAAGCGGGCGCGTCATTCACCAGCGTACGGGCGAGTCCTGGGAGGGCCGTTATGAAGCTTCCTCCGACGGCCCGGCGGAACCGATACAGCTCCTGCTCGACGATGAACCCGCGGAAGGTGGGTGCAGCATGCTTCGGGAACGCGCACTGGCGATCGCGGCGAGTCGCGCCGCAAGCCTCCTCCCTGCGCCAAATCCGGCAACGCTCCACCGCGTCGCCTGGATCGGCCGGCGCGCACGCGCGCTCGGGGCCCCTCTGCCCTCCCCTTTCCTCGAAGCGATCTCCGGCGGAGGCCGCGCCCTGATTCGCGACTGCTTGCAGCGCCGCCCCCTCTCTCCCCATCACCAGCTCGACGACCTGCTCAACGCCTTCAGCGCCGTCCGCGCCGCCGGCCTCGAGGCGAGCGATCTTCAGGACCTTCGGCCGGACATGAACCGTCGTCTAGCCCTGCTCGCGGACTGGATTCTCGTCCGTGATCTCGACGCCGC
>CAYSMT010000521.1:0-2600 GCA_964432135.1 uncultured Acidobacteriota bacterium | reverse complement strand
CCCATGACCCCATCCTCTCAAACAATAGGGTCTCCGGGAAACCCGGGGCGGTTCAGTCAAGCCGACGTGATGAACTACAAGCACAGCCTTGATATTGTGCAGCAGGACCGCGACGGCACCAAACTGCACCGCTGGTTCATGTCCCTGGCGAAGCCGGTGAAGATCGTCGATAGCAACCGGAACAACGCGGCCGATGAGAACGCTCTTGAGATAAGCCCGTGAGGCCGTGCGCTTCTGCTACTCCTTCCGCCAAAGACCGACGCCGTTGTTCAACAATATGAGATCTCGGTCTTCGTCTGCTCGTACTTCTCGCTCCCGGGGTTGAAACACACGAAGCGCCTCCGAGACTGGGTCCCGGAGATCGTTTCCTGCGGTCCTGAGGGCTTGAGCCACGCCGTCATCGAGAACGAGCACCCCCCAGGGGAAGAGTCCCAGGAGTCGCAACCGCAGGTTCCCAGTTTCTACAAGAGGTAGATCATCGAGTCCCTCGTCTCCTCTTCGAAGCACGATATTCCTGGCAATGAGAGATAGGTCGGCGAGGTTCATGATCTTGGCGTAGGCGACTCTCACAGCCAGATCAGACTCAAGGCGGCGCCGGTCCTCAGGCGCATCGCCGGGCGGGTCGAGCACGACTGTCGTTGTTTCCGAAAGCGGGTGCTTGCCTTCTGTGCAGAAGTGGGTTCCGAATACCATTCGATCGCACGCTGGCGCACCCCCGATGGTACGCGGCTGATATGCGACGAAGTCGACATTCCTGACCTGGATGTGCCCTTTCTGAAGGGGTTTCGTAAGTCGACTTCTTGTTCCGACGGCGCCTTTTGCTTCGAAGACGATGGCTTGGTCGTTGCTGAGGACACCGAGGAAATCTGGTCGCGCTCCAGGGTGCTTCGGAGAGAACGGAGGGTTCTTGATACGAAGGTCGCCTGCGTGCAGGAGGGGCGCCACGTCGGCGACATGGATTACGCCGAGATACTCGCGCGCTAAGTAGTTCGCCACGCCGACCGCAAGCTCTTCGGCAAGAATAGTCACCAATCGTGGGTCCCACTCGTCGGAGGAGGGTACAAGTCGCAGGCGCAGCGAGCGTGGAGAGAACGCCTCCCAGTAGCGGAGGACAGCGAACCAGGCCGCAGGCGAGAACACCGACTCGGCTGGAGTGAGGGCAATACCGGTCTCCAAGAGGATCCGCACGAGTGATGCGCGCGTGCGGCTGGGGAGGTTCAGGCCATGGTTCGGAGGGAAATCCTTGGAAAAACAACCTGCCATTCGCGTCGATCGTTCCAGATCGCCGCAGCCAGCTTCCAGCACGTCGAAATGAGGTGTCTGCACACCTGAAACCGTTCCATTACAGCCTCTCTACGTGTCCACCACTTCTTCGGACTCGTTCGGCCACGCCGTCGCATAGAGCGGCTTGCGACAGCTAGTCGCAACGAGATGCTACCAGTTGCTCTGCGGCAGCAGAAACCCTGCCCCGGTCCTGACCCCCGGAGCTTTACCTTCCTGAAAACCCGCCTTCTGACGACGTACATGTCGACCGAGTCCCAGGGAGGGAGAAGCCGCGAGATATGATTGGACCGCGGAGACTCGACAATGGGCGAGTGGCTCAACAAACTCCTAGACCTCGTGGGCTTGGCCTGGGACCTTTTCGATATCGCCTGGTTCGCCTTATGGATCCTCGCGTTCGCTGCGGCCATCGCCGGAACGATCCTCCAGCTCGTGAAGAAACGCCGAGAAAGACAACAGCAAGGCGAGAAACTGGCGACCAGGGAAGAGAGCCGAGGGCCCGGAAGTAGAGAGAGTCGGTAGAGCCAGGCCCGGTCGCACGGAGGTGCGGGCCAGGGCGAAAGGCTGCGCCTTGAACTGTGGTGACTACCCGGCGTCCTTCGCCATGGGCCAGTCATCGACCCGAACAATCCCCGCCGCCGTCCAACGAAAGCGCGGCCGGCTTCAGTGTCTGGCAGGAAGATCCTGGTTGGCCCCTGGGGCCCTAGCCTCTGGCATGAGCGAGCGGCTGCTCGATCCGCGGCGCACGCGCCGGGAAACCAGGCCAATCGAGGAAGCGTGAGCCAAAGATGCCGGCCAACGACCGGCCAAAAGGAAATTGCGCGCCAGTTGCGACTCCCCGAATCGCTACCAACTCTCTGATTTTTGGTGGTTTATCTGGTCGGGGTGCCCGGATTTGAACCGGGGACCCCTTGCTCCCGAAGCAAGTGCGCTACCAGACTGCGCTACACCCCGACCTGGTGTGAAACGAGCACCGAACGATGTCGCCGACCTCGGGATGGCGGTGGCTTCACCGGGGATCATGGTCCACAGGCGCGGGCAGGAAGGTAGCCGACAACGAGGTGGCTGTCAACGAATCCGGAGGGGGCTGGAGGTCGATTTCGACCCCTGGAGCTTCCAGAAAACAGCCTCTCGGCGTCGAGGCGGACTCTCAGCGCTCCCGGGATTCTGGGTAGCCGTAGCGGCCGATCAAGGGGACGAAGGACGCTGGGCCATGGTCTTCTTCAAAACTCTCGCCAAGCTCGTCGCGGGTAACCACGATCAGGCGCTGCTCTTTCATGCTCAGTGCCTTGGGAAGCACGAGGCGCCCACCCGGGGCG
>CAYSMT010000520.1:0-2602 GCA_964432135.1 uncultured Acidobacteriota bacterium | reverse complement strand
GCCGCTGTCCCAGCTTCCTCCGCGCGAGGCGTGGTCCTTTCCGAACGGCTCGACACTCACGCCCAATGCCATCCATCGCGCCGGCCAGTCGATGCGCCAAGTGAGCTTTCCACCGTCGGCGATCGCTTGCTCGTACTCCTTGCCGTTTTCGAGGAGGCGGAAGTGGATTCTCCCGTTCGAGCGATCGAAGGAGAGCACTTCGGCTGGGGAGATCCGGCCGGTCTCGGGGCAGCGTGGGTTCCAGGGCGACCAGTTCGGCGGCAGGGCCTTGCGGGTGACTTCCTCGAGAATGGCGGCGATTCGCTCCCGCTGCTCGAGCGCCGTGAACACAGCGTCGTCCATGCGTCCCGAGCCATAGAGCTGCGATGCGGGCAGAATCTCGGCGTGGACGTGCAATAGCTCGAGCGCTCGCAAGAAGGGGCTCAAAAAAAAGTCGGCGTAGCTCCCCTCGCCTTGCGGCGCAGGAATCTCGTTAAGCGAACAACCGACCTTGTCGGCATAGACCACCGAATCAAGGAAGGGGTACACCTTTCGCAGCGGATCCAGGTCATCAACGATGAAGATGAGACGGCTCGCGGCGTTTCGCTCCTGCAGCGTGCGGTGAATGACGTCGCCCGTGAGGATCTCGCGCAGGTGACCGACATGAAAGGGACCCGAAGGCGAGATGCCCGTGGCAATGACGGGTGAGGAGTCATGGCGTTCGAGGATCTCCGTTGCAGCACGATCGGCCCAATGCTCGGGCGCTGGATGAGGCTGAGACATCGAAAGTGTGCTCCCTGTGCGTTGAACCCGAATCGAGGCAGAATAGGAGCATCTTGCGTGGCGCACAAGCTGCGAGAAGGCTTGAGGAAGGATGCAATGAAGAGGCAGCCACTGACACTCGTTGAGCATATCTCACAGGCGCAGCAGTCCTTCCCCGGGGCAACGGGCTCATTTTCCTCGCTGATGGAGTCCATTGCGCTCGCAACGAAGATCATCTCGCGCGAAGTCAATAGCGCAGGGCTCGGCAAGCTTCTGGGCCTGGCGGGGCGTCGCAACGTGCAAGGCGAGGACGTCGCGCGACTCGACGAGTTCGCCAACGACACGATGGTGCATAACCTCACCCGTTCCGGCTGTTGTTGCGCGCTCGCTTCAGAGGAACTGGCTGTGCCGATTCGTTTGCCTGCTGCGGATGGGGCGGGACGCTATGCGGTTGTCTTCGATCCTCTCGACGGTTCGTCCAACATCGATGTCGCTGTCTCGGTCGGCACGATTTTCGGTGTGTATCGTCGCATCAGCGCGGATGGGGCGCTCGGAGACGCCAAGGACCTCCTGCAATCGCCAAGCGCTCTGGTTGCGGCCGGCTACGCCGTGTATGGATCGAGCACGGTCTTCATTTACACGGCCGGCCAGGGGACGCACGGGTTCACCCTCGATCCGGGCCTTGGTGAGTTTCTGCTCTCCCACCCGTCGATTCGAGTTCCCGCCGGGGGGGGGATCCTCTCGGTCAACTGGTCCCACCGTCGCGCCTGGACAGAGGCGTCGCGCCGGGCCATCGAAGCCTACGAGATGTCCGCCGCCTCCGGGCGTATGACCTCTCGCTACGTCGGAAGCCTCGTTGCGGACGCTCATCGTACGCTTCTGCGTGGAGGACTCTTCGTCTACCCCGCAGATAGTAAAAATCCCAGCGGCAAGCTGCGCACGCTCTACGAAGCCGGACCGATGGCGTTTCTCTTTGAGCAGGCTGGCGGTGGGGCGAGCGATGGTGTTCAGCGCATCATGGAGCGTCGGGTCGAGCAGCTCCACGATCGTACGCCGCTCGTACTCGGCCATGCGCAAGAGGTGGCGCGTTTTTCCGGAGTCGACTGAGCCTGCCACGAGACCGGCGTGACGATCTGTGAGGGGAGCCGTTCTCCCTCTTCACTCTGGGCCCGTCTCCTGCGTGTGAGGCCTCCTACAGGCCGGAAGCGGTAACGCACGGTCGTTTCCCTTCCCGCACCAGCTCGCTCCAAACCACTCTCGGCGAGGAGGGCTGACGCGTTGCGGCACAAAGCGACACGCCGCGCAAGACAAAAGGAAGCTTGAACTTCAGCCATCACCTGTGATACCTAGAGGCCTGCCACGCGGGTGTGGCCGGGGCGGGCCGCCCTTCCAGCGCCTTCATGACTAGAAGGTGGGTGGGCCCCGAGGGGATACGGAGGATCAGCAGGTGAGTGGTGTGGATCCGCGAGGAGTGGATCATTCCTTGATGACCTTGCGCCAGGCGGCGGAACGGACGGGGCTCTCGGCTACGACCTTGCGGCGGTACATCAAGTCCGGTCGGTTGCGGGCTCGACTGATTCCCGGCCGTTACGGTCCTGAATATGTCGTTGATGACGAGGATCTCTCCGCCGCTGGGGTCAGCACTGGTGAATCATCGGGTGGTGAGTCGGCTCAGCCCACCCCTACGGCCCGTTCGCTGCCTCAGCCGCGCGATGCGAGCGATCTTCCGCTCCGCGGTAGCGACTCTGTCCCGGGCATGCTCTATCGCGAGCTGTTGATGAAGCACGAGCACCTGCTCGTCCAGTACGGCATGCTTCGGGTTTCCGGACGTCAGCTCTATGAGATCCGTCAGCAAGCTGAG
>CAYSMT010000519.1:0-2603 GCA_964432135.1 uncultured Acidobacteriota bacterium | reverse complement strand
ATCTGCGTGAAATCACCGTACCTTCCGCAGGTCATGGATATCCGTCTTGCCCTGCCTGTCTTGATGCTCTTGGCGGCTCTCTCGCTGGCGGGTGGTGTGCATCGTGCGCTTTCCCCTCTCGAGCAAGGATTCCATCTCGAACCCGCTGGGCCGGTTGCGGGCGCATGGACGGCGTTGACGATGGCAGGTCCCTACGGGAGTTCTCCGCAGTTGCGTTGGAGCTTTCCGTCGGGCGAGAAGCTTGGCGGCTTTGCCCTGCTGGCGGAAGACCTTGACGCGCCTGCGAAGCAAGGTCTCTTCTGGGGCGTTTGGGGAATCGCTGCGGAGCAGCGCGCACTGCCGCCGGGGCTCGGCCGGCGTGGCTGTCAAGCGGGGGTGCGCCAGGCGCGGATCGGCTCCGGAGACCTTGGCTATCTCGCGCCGGGGCTTGCCGCTGCCACCGGCCACCGATTGCGCTTCACTCTCTTCGCGCTTCGCGAAAAGCTGGTCCTTCCCGCCGGCGTCAGTATCGTTCGATTGCGCGAGGCCATTGCGAGAGAAGAGTTCGCTTCGACGAGTTGGTGCGTGGGAGGCGGGTGGTCGCTTCCCGCGGGACGAACGGCATCACCTTGACCTTGAGCGGGCTCTACTCCCCGAAGAGTGAACTTAGCCGTCCCCGCCGTGCTTCCCATATCAGGCCGATCAGACCGCCGACGATGATCAGCAGATAGTAACTGCCGCGCGCGAGGAGCACCGCCGCCGTCGCAGCACCGAGGGGTGTCCCATGGGCTTGCAGGAAAGCGACTTGGGCCGCCTCGGTGACCCCGAGTCCGCCGGGGCTGCCCGAAGCCGTCCCAATCGAGGTGCCAACAACGACGGCAAGGACGGCGACCCACCAGGTCGAATCTGCGCCAATCGCGAGAAGAGCGAGATGTTGGGTGAGGCCCGTCAGCAGGACAAAAGCGACGCCGCCGCCGATGCCGACGGCGAGCGCCCGGGGATTGTCGATGAGGGTCCCCATGCTCTCGAGGGTCCGGCGGCAGGCCTCGGCGATCGCTTCGCGTCGGCCGCCACGCGGGCGGGCGAGCCAGGCGATGAGGCGATGGCGTTGATGTTTGAAGACGAGCACGACGAGGGCGATCAGGATCACAGCGCCGAGCAGGCTGAGGATCGCGCTGGGACCGACATCGCTGCGCGCATCGGTGACCAAGAGCGGAGCGAGACCGAGAGCGACGAGCAGCCAGGAAACGGCGAGTGCGAGTTGATCGAGCAGGTTAGGGCCCAAGTGCAGGGCGATTCCACCGCCAAAACGTCGTGCGGCGAGGTGGGCCCTGAGCACCGTGGCGCCGACACGCAAGCCCGGGATGGCGATGCCGAGCATCTGGGACACGAAGACGATGGCGACGAAAGGTGTACGTCGCACCGGCAGCAGACATCGCGTGATGCTCGCGAGGCGCAACGAGGCGACGAGGTAGCGGACAAAGGTCAGCGCGAACAAGATCCCGAGCCAACTCAAGGTCACGGAGGCGAGCTGGGCCAGAAGCTCCGCGGGTCCAGCGCGGCGGACCTGCCAGGCAAGGACGAGCAAGGCGGCGGCCATGACGACGACGGCCAAGACACGCCGGCGGCGTCCACCGCGGCGGGGCTTGGGCTCCTGCTGGCTCGTCCTGCGTTCAGATGTCGTCAATCTGCTTGTCTCGTCGTCGGCCCATCATACGGCGAGATCGCTCGAGAGCAGCCCTCGCTCACCAATCAGATGAGCTGATTGATGGCGGATGGCCTTAGAATCGAGGGATCATGAAGGCCCCTTCCTTTTCTGCGAGCCCCTCGGGCAAGCGCGCGCTCATGGTGGGCATACTCACTTTGGCCGTCATGCTGCTGATGCTCAAGGCTCTCGCTTGGCGTCTGACGGGTAGTCAGGCGCTGTTTTCGGATGCGGCGGAGTCGATCGTCAATGTCATCACGGGGGCGTTCGGTTTGTTCAGCATCTGGTTGGCCTCCCATCCGCCCGATGCATCCCACCCCTACGGGCACGGAAAAATCGAGTTCTTCGCTGCCGGGCTCAATGGCGCGCTGATCCTCGCAGCCGGCGCGGGCATTCTTCGCGAAGCGCTGCCGGCCTTGTGGCATCCGCGGACGATCGAGCACCTGGGCACGGGCGTCGCCCTGGCTGCTACCGCCGGCGCGGCCAATGCGATCGCCGGCACCTACCTCCTGCGTCGAGGCCGGCGTTGCGGGAACTTGACCTTCGTGGGAGAGGGACGGCATCTGCTCGTCGATACGGTGACGACCGCCGGGGTCATCTGCGGATTGCTCGCCGTACGGATCACAGGCCAGCGCCTCTTCGATCCGATCGTCGCCGTGATTGTCGGTGTCTACGTCGCCTGGAGTGGCCTCGGGCTGCTCCGCGTCTCGGCCTCGCGGCTGATGGACCAGGCGGATCCTCAGATGCTCCATAGAATCAGCGCGATCCTCGTTCGTGTCCGTCGCCCGGAATGGATCGAGGTTCACGCGTTGCGCGCTTGGGTCTCCGGGGATTTGGCACACATCGATTTTCACCTTTCCGTGCCACGCTATTGGGAGCTTGAGCGCGCCCACGCATCCCAGAACGAGCTGACGGCTCG
>CAYSMT010000518.1:0-2604 GCA_964432135.1 uncultured Acidobacteriota bacterium | reverse complement strand
CGCCATGGCACGCCAAGCGAGGATCTTGCCATCGGGCGAGAACACCGGCCCCGCATCCCAGGCCTTGTTGTCCGCGGTGAGAAGCTTCGGCGGTGCACTGGCATCGACAGGCACGTAGAACAGGTCGAAGTTGGTCGACCAAGCCTCCTCGCGACCGGCATCGCGAGCGGTGAAAACGAGGCCGCGGTTGTCCGGTGTGAAGCTGATCTCCTCCGGACCACCCCAGGGGCGGGTCGGTGTGTCGGCATCCATGCCCTGAGTGAGCTCGATCGCCTTAGCTGAGGCGAGCTCCCAGACGAAGAGATGCGAGCGGCGACCATCCTTCCAGGTGTCCCAGTGGCGAATGAAGAGCTTGGTGAAGATCCGCCCCGTGGCTTTGCTGCTCTCTCGCTCGGCAAGGCGCTCACTGGTGCAAGCGAGGGTCTTACAATCGGGGAAGACCTCCATGCTAAACGCCAGCCTCGCGCCGTCGGCTGCGACAAGAAGATTGCCGACATCGAGGGGGAGATCCGTAATCTGCTCGGCCTCACCGCCATCGAGGGCAATCCGCCAGACCTGCGCACTGCCCGAGCGCGATGAAAGGAAATAGAGGTCCTTGCCGTCGGCGCTGAAGCGCGCATTCCAGTCACCGGAGGGATGCGATGTCATCCGCCTCAATCCGCGACCATCCGTACCGACCAGGTAGATGTCTGTACGCCCCTGATTCGCCTCAAGATCCGTGCTACGCACCGTGAAAGCAACGAGTCGGCCATCCGGTGAGACACTCGGATCCGAGATACGCTCCATGGCGAGCATGTCGTGGATCGAGAAGGGATGCGTATCCGCGGCAAGCACGAAACCGGGCGTGACGACAAACGCAACGGCGATGGCAACGAGGACGATGGTCTGACGCATGGGTTCCTCCGAAAGCGTAAGCACGATGACGGGCCGACGGCAACGGGCACTCGTTGAGACGACCCCTCGTACAGGAGAAAGAGACTCGAATTGTCTTTGATAGGGTAACAAAAGACCGATGCTACCCTCCCCACCTCGATCGCGCCTCAGCCCCGAAGCGAGCCGGCGTGATCATGCCGCGGTCGCGCCACCAACCCCGACACCCCGCCGCGAAGTCTCGCTTGATTTCAGTAGCCTTTTCGCGTCCGATCAGCGTAGCGGCAGCGACGCCCCGCAACATGGCCCATGTAGCGCTTGTCATGGGTCTGCTCGTAGCTGGCCTCGAGCGACTTGCACAGCTCTTCTCGACTGAGCCAGCGATCATCCTCGCCCGCGCAACGCTCGACCTCCAGCGGGACCTCCTCTTTGCGAAACACACCAAAGAGCTCGACCTGCGAGGGTCTGATGTCGTTGCCCTCGAGAAACTCGACGAGCCCGCAGATCGTGTCTGAGAAATAGGACTCGTAGACCGGCTCGTCCCCCGCACCCGAGAGCACGTCCACCCGTGCCTCGTAGATGTAGGGAATCGACTTGTCATAGGTCGATGCGGGACCAAGCCACTTCTCTTTGATGCTCATGGCCGCCTCCTGCGGGCGTGGGAGCGCTCGCCCGTGGCGACAGGATCCCTCCACACGCAACGGCTGTCAATTGGCCATAACTCCTAGCAATAATTGGGAGTTTATCTCTCGAGCTGGCGTACAACAGGGCCTTGCACCCACATCTCACGACCTCGTCTCGCCCAGCAGCTTGACGCGCATAGGCTCAGTGTCTATATTGTCCTAATCCAATAGGACGCTTGAATGAACATACGTCTCGATACCTCAAACCCCCTGCCCCTCTACCAGCAGCTCGTCGGCGAGCTCCGCAGGCAGATTCTCCTCGGCGCTCTCGCTTCCGGAGACAAGCTGCCCACCGTGCGTGAGCTCGCCGTCCTGGCTCGAGTGAACCGCAATACCGCGGCCCGAGCCGTCCAAACCCTGGAGGCTGCCGGGCTCGTTCACACGCGCGTCGGCCGGGGCACCTTCGTCGCCAAGGACGCCCCGGGCCCTGGCGGAGCAGCCCTCGAAGCCGCTCTCGAGGAGCTACTCGACCAAACGATCAACGACGCCTGCCAGCTTGGTGCCGATCCAGCCACGCTACCGCAGCGCCTGCAGCTTCGTATCGAACGACGCAACTTCCCGTCACAGGTGGTGAGGGAAGCAGCCAACGACCGCCGTGAGGACCCCCAATGACGATCACTGCCGCCATCGACTTCCGCGTCGTCACGCGTTCCTTCCGCAAGACCCGTGCCCTCGATGCGCTCGATCTGCGCGTCGAGACTGGCACGATCGTTGGCTTGGTCGGCCGCAACGGTGCGGGCAAAACGACGACCTTGCGTCTCGCTTTGGGCGACCTCTTTCCCGACAGTGGGCAGCTCCGTACCCTGGGCGTCGACCCATGCACCGAAGGTCTCGCGTTGCGACGCCGCGTCAGCCTGCTCTCAGAGGAAAGCGCCCTCTATCCATGGATGACAGGCGGAGAGATCCTGCACTTTGCGGCGTCCATTCACCCTCGCTGGAACGCGAAGCTCGCCTCAAGACTTAGCGCGAGTCTCGGTCTCGACGAGACAAAAACGATCGCTAAGCTCTCCCGAGGCACCCGTGCGAAGATCGGCCTGCTGCTCGCGGTAGC
>CAYSMT010000517.1:0-2604 GCA_964432135.1 uncultured Acidobacteriota bacterium | reverse complement strand
AAGATAGTCGACCCGTACGCGAAGCGTCTCACCAGGCCGCGCAACGAGGCGATCAGGCATCGCCCGCACGAGTTTGAACGGACCGGAGCGCTCGCTGGCCTTGATCTCGAGCTCGATGTGATCGATCCGCGGCAGTTTGAAGGGGGCCTGAACCAGCGCCCCCAAGGTCGAGACGAGCGCCTTGCCCAGCGCTTGTGCGGGCGAACCGTCACTGCCGCCGGCACCGCTCGCCTCGAGCGGAATCCGAGTACCATCCTTGAGCTGGATCACACCTCGCATCCTCAAAGCCTGATCCTGCTCTGTCCCGAGCGAGGAGGACAACGCACTGCGCAGCACGAAGTTCGCCAGCACAGGAGCAAAGAAGGGATCGCGAATGATGAAGTACTTTTGGAGCAGCTCGGGAGCCTCCGGTCGGCTGAGTCGGAGCTCGATTGGCAACCCGGCCGGGATCTTGCCGACAACGCCTCCAATGCCCGTCGCCCGATCCGTCGTTAGCGTCCCTACGGGGGGACCGAAACGCGAGAGCTTGAAAGACGAGGCCGTGGACGCGACGGTCCAAACCGTCTCCGACGGGGCCAAGGGAATCTCCGTGCGTCCCCGCCCGAGGAAGGGATGCCCGAAGGCGAGCAGGCGGTCACCCTCCCGCCAGGTCACCGTGCCCGTGGCACCGACCTCGATCGCTCCCCAAACGAGCAGCGCGGTCACCGGCCTTCCCGGGATCAGATCCCCGGGGCCAAGATCGGCCTTTCGGCTGGGCGCGGGAACGATCTCGAAGCCCACGACCTCGCCAATCGGAGCGAGAAGCCCCTCGAAATCACGCCGTTGATTCCGGGACAACCCGCGCACACCCAGGGCTAAGGGAACCCTTTCGAGCCCCATCCCGTCGGCGTCACCGCCAAGCCAAGGCAACACTCCCGTAGGATAGTCATGGATGGCCAGCATCGTCTCGATCGGCGTAATGCCACAGATCGGTTCCTTGGTGAACGAACCAATGCTGTAGCTCAACGCGCCGATGAGCTTTCCATCGATGGTCACCGGGCTGCCGGACATGCCCGCCGCAACACCCTCGAAACGGCCCGTGACCCCCGTGAAACGTCCAAGAATGAGGGGAAGCTCGGGCCCAACAAAGCCATCGAGCAACCCCAGGATCTCGATCTCGATCGCCTCCGGCTCGGTGCCCGTCAGGACGGTCATCGCCTGGGCCTTCATTCCCGGCCGCAACGCAGACAAAGGCAGGATCTCGCTCGCACCCACTGACGCAGCGAAAGACATGACAACGAGTAAAGTCGCCTTCATCCTCCGGAAACCACCTTTTTTTTTGTTTCGATTCTGCACGCGCTTCTCCCTACTGGAACCTCGCAGCGATTATAGGGCGTGGCGCGGAGTGAAACCTGCCGCGGGCTTCTCGTAACGCGGCCAGAAAGACCGCGTTCTCCTCGTCTCGATCCGGCACAGTTCCACCCACGACCCGTGGGACGCCGTACGGTTTTCCGAAGCGACACACATTGACCTCACTCAGCCGGGGACCCAGCTTCACCTCATAGGGAATGCGACGAGCGAGGAGAAAACCATGCGAATGAACTGGCTTCGATGGCCCCTATTGATGGCAGGAGTCGCCGTACTCATAGGCGGTGCGTTGCCGACTCTTGCAGAAACTCCCGAAACGACGCAGGCCGAGCACAACCTCCCTCAAGCCCAAGCCTGCGCCATGACTGCACAGGCCACCTCCCCTGCGGGCCTGATCAAGGCTCTGGTCGAACAGTGGCTCTTCACCCCGGTTGCTGAAGCTTTCCGCAGCGGTCTGGGAGCCTGGCAAGGGGCACGAGACGGTAATGCTGCCGTGCCGGCGGAAGAGGTTCAACCCGGCGCACCGGTCTTCGCCGGCGGTGCGGGTGGCGACGAGCCGGCCGGGCCTTGGCCATAGGAGGTCGTCCGCTTCGCACCCCCTCGCCGCCCGCGTGTCCCTCCTGCGCGGGCGGCGCTGTCTTGTCGGCTCACCTCTCCATCGCGTCGACGTCGCTGCACCCCTGACGGCGAGCGTCGGAGGGCGCGCAGCTTTGAAGACAAAAAGGTCTCATTCTGATCCGATAAGATGCGGATAGTGTTACTCTTGCGTCGTGAAAACACGCTCCATGGCCGGCCACCGCTACCGGATCCTCGAGCGATTGGGCTCCGGAGGCCACGGCGAAGTTTTCCTCGCCGTCGATACGGTGACGGCCACCCAAGTCGTCGTTAAGCGCTCGCGTGACAGCGCCGAGGCCGGCTCCGAGCTGGCCGAGGAGTTCTCGCGGGTCGCCTCACTGCTTCACCCCGGCATTGCACGAGCCCTCGACTTTATCGGTGGTACGAAAGGAGAACCCTCCTTCGTCGTCTTCGAGCGCGCGAGCGGACGAGCGTCAACTGAGCTCTCCGCCCGCGCCGACGCCGCAACGATGCTCGGCTGGGCTGCCGCTGTGGCGGAAACCCTCGACTTTCTTCACCTCAGTGGTCTGCTCCACGGCGATCTTAAGCCCGAGCATGTCTTTATCGACGACAAAGGCGGGGTGCGCCTGATCGACTTCGGGCTCGCCCGCGCGCCGGGCGAGCCCGGCGGAGGCACGGCCG
>CAYSMT010000516.1:0-2627 GCA_964432135.1 uncultured Acidobacteriota bacterium | reverse complement strand
GCCTCGATCGCCTGGAAGTCGTACTTGCTCATCTGTGATCCACCGATCTGACCCGTGGGTCTTCCCCGCGGCCCTGACGCCACGAGCGGGATGGGTCTAGCCAACGAGGCCCTGCTCGCGCGCCCGCGAGACCAGATGCTCGGCCGCATCGTCATCGAGGCGCTCGGCCTCCTCGATGAGCAGCACCGGAACGTCGTCCTCGATACGGTACTTGAGCTTGGACTCGGGGCAGAAGAGGAAGTCCTCGTCGCGGAAGTAGATCAGTGGTTTCTTTGATTGCGGGCAGACGAGAATCTGCGCAAACCAAGGCTGCAGGCTCATCAGGCGTTCTCCAAGTCTCTAGATCCGGGCGCCACCCTGAAGAGGTCGGCCCACCAGGTCGCATCATACCAACGCCGCGCCACCACGCTAGCCCCTCGGAGTTCGGGCGCCAGCAAACCCCCTCCGAATGATCCGGCCCCGCGCAAGGCCGGATGACCGCGCTCGGAACACTAACGCTCGCGGGCCACGGGATAGAGCAGGTAACGCTCGTCGATGTAGGGCGTACGCTCGTAGAACCAGTGCAGACGCCGTGCGGCGCTGGCGCGAAAAGCATCGTCCGCGGCCAGACGCGCCTCAAAGGCCTCCCGCAACGCCGGGTCCCGAGCGAGCATCTCGCGAGCTAGCGGCTCGAGGATATAGCTTTCCGCGTACTCAGTACGCGAAAAAACCTCGATGAAAAATCCCCAACGCAGGAAGGAATCGGCGGACTCCGGCTCGAGCAGGACGACCGCCAGGTCGCCGAGGGGCTGATCCGTCGGAATCCGCACGGAGCCGGCGGGAAAAAGCATGACCCGCGTCGTACGGCGCGGCGTCACCTTCTCAACGCGAAGGTGTCCTTCGTAGGGCAGCGAAGCGAATGCGGCGTCTTCGAGACGATCGATCTCGACCTCGACCTGTTGGGCCTCAGTCAGGGTCTGCATTTCGATGCCATGGATTCTCAAGCGCTCGATGACCTCACGCCAAGCCGGCGGGATCCAGTAGGCCACCGGGCGCGCCACGCTCTGCGCAATCGAGCTCGCCTCGATGACGGGCGCATCGACAGTGTAGGGCTCGCCGGTAAACTCGACGTAGCGATCTCCGGAGATTTCCGAGAGATGAAGCTTGGAGCGAATGGACTTGAAACGCCGCGTTCTCGTCCCATCTTTGGCCGCCTGCCAAGCGATGGGCACCTCGGCGACGCGGCGCGCACGATCCGCGGCCACGGCAGCTCTGAGCGCAACTCCGTCGGCGGCGAGACGTTCGAGGCAGGCTTCGAGCAGGACGTAGGTCCCGAGCACGCGCCGGCGGAAGGGCTTGAGGGAGTGATTCTCGACGAGCACGGTCGGCAGATGACGCAGATCGCCATATCCGTTCGAAAAACGCGGCCCCGCCGTCCAGGCGTAGAGACCCCGAGACGGATCCGCCTTGTCGACCTGGAAGACGAGCGGGCCAGGCAAGTGACCTTTTGCCTCGAGCTGCTTCTCGAGCGCGGGACGCAGGCTCTGATCGAGCCAGCGCGTGATGGCGGGGGAGTGGCCATGCACGCTCCAACCAAAAGTGATGTCGTATTGATAGTCAGCGCCGTCGGTGACGTGCAGATCGAGGTAGAGATCGACCGGCCAAATGTTCAAGACACGTATAAGAGCCTGTATCTCGGGTGTGTCCAGCTTGGCGTAATCGCGGTTGAGGTTGAGGTTGCGCGCGTTGGTGCGCCAGCCCTGCCGGAGAGGGCCGCGCTGGTTGATGCGCCCATAGGGCGTCGCGCGCTCGTGACCATCGACGTTGAGGATCGGCAGAAAGATCAGATTCGCACCATCGAGCCATCCCGCCTTGTCCCCCCCGGGACCGAGCGCGCGTAGAAGCATCATGCCGGCATCTTTCCCATCGATCTCGCCGGCATGAATCCCGGCCTGCGCAAAGAGGGTCGGTCGGCCGTTTGCGCGCAGCTCCTCAGGGCTCTTGGCACCCTCCTTGGATGCGATGACGATCCAAAGATCGCGCCCCTCATCACTACGTCCGATCGAGAGCATCGCGAGGCGCTCGCTCGCTGCAACAACCTTCTCGAGCCAAGCCACGGTCGTCTCATAGTTCGGAGAGTCCACCAATCCACTTTGTTCAAAGGGCGTCGCCCAGGGATCATCTGGCGCAACGACGAGACCTTCACTGGCGCCATGCCATGGCACGACCGGCGGCAAGGGCGCCGGCACAAACGCTTCACTTGCCACGATGCCCGGTGTCCACAGTACGAACGCTATCGCCAAGCCGCCCAAGACTCTCTCCCACAACGCGCTGATCATCATCTCTCTCTCCAACTCCAAGACCCCTTAAAGGAACTAGCCATTGTTTTTGTTTTTTGCGCTTTAGCGAGGGCATGATGATTCAAAAATGGTGGCTGGCGCCTTTTTCACGATGGTTGGCGCCTTTTTTTACGGGAAGGTTTCCCGAACGCCGTATGCTCGGCAGTCGATCGCGATGCGGACGCCGGGGCGGATCGAGCAAAATCTGCTCACGGGGCGGAAACGGCGCATCATCATTGCAGGGCCCCCTTTCCTTGTGAGGTGAGCCCTCAACGGTGCGGGCCTTCCCGCAACCCCGTGGCGACCTTA
>CAYSMT010000515.1:0-2642 GCA_964432135.1 uncultured Acidobacteriota bacterium | reverse complement strand
AGGAGCTCGACGAGGACACGCTGTGGGCCTGGCTCGCCGCGGGAGAGTCTGAAAACCTCGCCGGAGTGCTTGGCGTTGCACCTTCAGCCTCGCCTGACGAGGCACGCGCAGCCTACTACCGCACGGTACGACGCTTCCATCCCGACCGCTTTCGTGCCGGACCGCTCTCTCCTTATCACTCCCGCATCGAGGCCGCTTTCCGCCTCGCCCACGAGGCCCTCAAGGTGTTTACCGACCCGCGGGCTCGCAAGCGCTGGGAGGAACGCAACCAACGCCGCGCGGGGCCCGATCCCGAGAAGCTCGCGAAGTCGCGGCTAATCCAAGCTCGCAAGCTTGCGGAATCCGGGCGGCGCGCCGATGCGGTGGCGTGCATCGAGCAAGGCCTCATCACCGCGAAAGACCATGTCGAGCTACGCTGGCACCTCGCCGTGCTGCTTGCAGGAAACCCTAGACGACGCCCCGAAGCGATCAGCACTCTGCAAGCCCTTGCGAGGGAGCACATGACTCGCGACGATATACTTGGCGCATTGGCTCTGGCTCAGCTCAAGGCCGGTCACGCCGAGGATGCGGAAGCCACCATCTCCCGCGCCCGTGCTATCGCACCGAGCAATCCCGTCGTCCGCGCCATGGAGGGCTCGGAGAGCGCACGCCGAAAGCTGCTCAAAGATCCCTTTCTCGCTCCCCTGGTACCCTCGCACGCCACCTAGCACCCCATTGAGGTACTAAGGCCTCGTCCCGTTGCGAGATCTCCCTTCGAAGAAGGCCGCCATGATCTCGGCGACCCGCCGGCTGCGCTCCCAGATCAACATGTGCCCGGCGTCTGCGAGCTCGTGAAAGTCATGTCCCGGGATCTCGGCCGCCAAGCGGCGACCCGCATCGGGTGGAATTAGGCGATCCTCCCGCCCCCAAATGACCGTCGCCGGAACCGGCAGCGCGCCAAGACGCCCCTCAAGGAGATCGCCACCCTCGAGTGCCGAATCAAGGAGTTCATCGTCCGTGGCAACCGGCCGACGCGTGGAGAAGTACAGGGCCAGCGAGGGCACTCGAGGAGGCCGGGCGAAGAGCAGAGCCAGGGACTCGCGGGCCTCGGCGATACGCGTCGGGAGCAAGATCTCCCGCGGCGGCGGCACGAAGAAGACACCTGCCGAGGCGAGTAATGCGATGGGCCCACACAGCTCGGAACGCGTGAGCGCGAGAAGCGCCGTAAACCATCCTCCCATCGAGTGCCCGGCGATCGCCGGCCGCTCGACGAACGCGAAGGCTTCGATGAACTCTGCCAGAACCTGCGTGGCCAGCGGAATCGTCAACGCCTCGGTCAAAGGTGCTGTCCGCCCATGCCCAGGCATATCGAGCGAAACAACATAGTACCCTCGCGCGGCCATCTCCCGCGCGAGGGGAAGCATGGCGATCGCCTCTCCACGCAGGCCGTGAACCATCAGGAGTGGGCGCCCACCCGGCTTGCCAAGCGCAGCCCAAGCAATGGAAACGCCCCGGAGATCGACAAATCCCGTCTGCGCGCCGCAGCGCCACAACGAAAACGCTCGTACGAGAGAGTGCACGATGCGATGGGGCGCACGCGTGCGCTCACGCGAGAGGCGGGTCAATCCACCTCCAAGCTCACGACTGTCGCACCAGCACCACCCTCGCGTTGCTCGGCTTCACGCCAGGAAAGCACCCCGGGGTGGGCATCAAGACGCTCACGCACCGCCGTGCGAAGGCGTCCCGTCCCGAGGCCATGGATGATGCGTACCTGGGCATGCCCTGCAAGCAACGCGTCATCGAAGTACTTCTCGAGAATGCAAAGGGCTTCCTCGACGCGAAAACCGATGAGGTGTAACTCGGCCGATACGACCTTGTCCGACAGGCCCAGGCTCACCCCTTCAGGGACCTCCGGCCGCCGCCGGGGGGCCGCGACTGGCAGCCTTTCGCCGGTGGTCACGGGCCGCAAATCGGACAGAGCCACGGTGAAAAGCGAGCGTCCGAGCCGAACCTCGGCCTGGCCCTTCTTGGTGCGCTGCACGCTGCCCTCGCGGGAGAGCGTCACGACGAGCACCTGCTCCCCCTCCCGCGGCGTCCAATCCGCCGGCGCAGGCTCGACTTGGCGACCGGCGCGCAGCTCCTCGCTGAAACTTTCCTTGAGCTCACGTTCGCGCCGGGCGCGCTCGCGATCGAGGGCGCGGCGGTCGCGCAGATCCTTGACCTTGGAGATCATGCGCGAGGCCTCTTTGCGAAAGGCGCGCATCAACTCGTCCATTCGACCTGCCCATTGCTCTTGGCGCCGCGCCTCCTTCTCACGCAGCCGCTGGGACTCGTGCCGGGCCTGTGCCTCCAGCTCCCGGCGTCTTCCGGCGAGCTCGGCACGTTGCTTCTCAAGCTCACTCGCGAGACCGCGGACTGACTCGAGCGCGCGCGTGACATCCTCTCCGGCCGGATCGAGGCGGCGACGCGCCGCAGCGACGACCTCCGCATCGAGGCCCAGCTGTTCGGCCATCGTCAGGCCAATCGAAGCCCCTGCGACGCCGGCGACGAGGCGGTAGGTCGGCCGAAGCGTTTGCTCGTCGAACTCGCAAGCCGCGTTGAGAACCCCATCGGCGCGATAGGCCCAGGTCTTGATCGCTTGGTGATGCGTCGTCGCTATGACG
>CAYSMT010000514.1:0-2648 GCA_964432135.1 uncultured Acidobacteriota bacterium | reverse complement strand
CTCGATCCAGAGCCTGGACGGCTACATCGTCGAGAACCGGCGCCATGCGAACGCGAAGGCGGAGACGGCTCTGGACCGTATCAACGAGATCGCCGAAAAGCTGGCCCAGAATAATCTCGAACTGGCTGGGCTCGAGGCCGATGGCTCGGAGGCCTCCGATCTGAGAGACCAGCGCGACCTGCTGCTGGACGAGCTCTCGGCCCTGGTTCCCGTCACCGCCGTTCAACAGAGCAACGGGCAGATCAACGTGACGTTGGAGGGAACGGGAAATTCCCTCGTGGTCGGCACGAGTACGCATCTGTTGTCCAAAGGTACGGATTCCGACGGAATGTTGCGGGTGATGATCAATCAGGCCGGAGTCGACTACGACTTGACGGATACGCTCCGCGG
The DNA here is from genome assembly GCA_964432135.1 of uncultured Acidobacteriota bacterium. GTDB lineage: Bacteria > Acidobacteriota > Polarisedimenticolia > J045 > J045 > JANTFM01. Next base: position 2,258 of record CAYSMT010000514.1, on the reverse strand, counting down.
CGGATCGCTCGGGGGATATCTCGCGGTGCGTGATGACGATCTCCAAGGTTATCGAGATCAGCTCGACTTGCTCGCAAGCGCCATCATCGACAAGGTCAACGCGATCCACACGACCGGCTACGATCTCAACGGCAACGCGGGCGTCGCCCTCTTCGAGCCCGATCCTCCCGGAGCCCACGCGGCGAACGCAATCCGCATCAACGCGCAAATCAAGGCCGATCCTGCGTTGATCGCTGCTTCGGGGGCACCGAACGAGCCCGGTAACAACGCGACCGTACTCGCGCTGCTCGGCTTGCGCGATGCGGGTGTCGTGGCTCTGGATGGTCGGAGTCTTGTTGGTTTCTCGGCGGATATGATCTCCGGCGTTGGGCGCGACCTCGCGGCCGCGGGTGCGTCGCGCGAGGCCGGCGTCGTCATCGTTGACTCGTTGGAGGCCAAGCGGCAAGGTGTTTCTGGCGTCAGTCTCGATGAAGAGGCAGCGCAGCTTGCGCGCTGGCAGCAGTCTTTCGAGGCGGCCGCGCGCTTCATGCAAGTGCTCAATCGAATCACCGAGACGGCTTTGAACCTCGTCCCCTAGACCGCGCTAGCAAGAGGGAGTGCACGCCATGAGAATCGCGGATGGACAGAATCAAGCAGGCTTCCTGCGAAACCTCCAGCGCGTCAAGGTCGAAATGAACGATGCGCTCGCCCGCATGTATACAGGGAAGCGAGTGCGCTTTGCCTCAGACGATCCGAACGCATCGGCCGAGCTGATGCGCTTGCAAGAGTCGGTACAGAAGCTGGAGGCTCGTGGTCGCGGCATCTCGCAGAGTCGAGCTTGGCTCGAGTTGACCGAGCAGGCGATCAGCGAGATGCAGAAGATTTTGACCAAGGCGCGCACGCTCGCGGTGCAAGCTTCGTCAGATCTCTCCCAGGGACAGGGTTACGAAGCGATCGCCAACTCCGTTTCCGGATTGAGGAGCCAGCTGCGCGGGCTGGCGGACTATCGCGTGTCGGGCAACTACATCTTCTCCGGAACGATGACCAACACGCCGCCTTTCAACGCTGCTGGGGCCTATCAAGGCAATCAGGGCAAGATCGAGATTCCGCTCGACGAGGGAAGTGTTCAAATCAACTTCGCCGGCGACGAGATCTTCGGCCAGGCTGGCTCGGGGGGGCCGGTCGATCTTCTCGAGCGCTTCGAGAACGCGCTACGCGCTGGAGACAGCGTCGCGGTGAAAGCGATCATCGACGATTTCGATACGGCGCTGACGAACAACTCGACCCTCATCGCGCGCGTCGGCTCGCGCCGCGCTTTGCTGGAAGATTCAGACATACGCATTAAGAACCGGAAAGTCGAGATCGCGGCCCGTGCAGCGGATCTTGGCTCGGCGGATATGGCCAAGGCGATCTCGGATGTTCAGCGCCTGAACACCAACTACCAAGCGACTCTCGCCGCGGGGTCCCGGTTGTTTGGGCCGAACTTCTTCGACTACCTCGGTTGACTCGAGAGAGGGGACGCGGAACCTTGACTCACCCAAGCACACTGACTCAGGCCCAGCCGGCGAAAGAGGAGAAGCGCGGGGCGTCTATTCGCTTCCCGTCGGCTCCTCCCGGGTTGGATGGCGCCCACACCTGGGAGCTCGTCGAACACGAGGCGGCGCGACCCTTTCTCTGGTTGCGATCGGTCGATCGGCCCGGGTTGAGCTTGTTGGTCATTGACCCGCGCGTTGTCGTGCGGGGCTACCAGCCCAAGATCAGCTCCGCGGAGCTCGCGCGCATCGGACTCGCCCCCAGCCAGAACGCCGTGATGCTCAGCGTCGTGACCCTCGAGGAGGAGGCGGCTTTCGCTAACCTCGTTGCGCCGATTCTCATCAACCCCGATGAGCTCGTCGGAACCCAAGTCATCCTCGACGATGCGGAGTGGCCGCTCCGCCATCCGATCATGCCCGACCCAGTTGCGGTCGACGGGACAGGGAGGTCCCAGCAATGCTCGTGCTCAGTAGAAAACCCGGACAGTCCCTCATCATCGGGGAGGAAGTCCGAGTGAAGATCGTGGAGGTGCGTGGCCAGCAGGTTCGTCTCGGGATTGACGCGCCTGCTCATATCGCCGTCGTGCGCGAGGAACTGCATCGCGCGGTGGCAGCGGCCAACCGGCAGTCGCTTCGCTCTCAGGAAAAGATCGTCAGTGCGATCGCTTCGGCGCTACGCAAGGAGAAGCTCGACGAGGACGAAGTTGAAGGTACGGCATCGGACACAGAGGCGACGTCGTGATGACG
>CAYSMT010000513.1:0-2649 GCA_964432135.1 uncultured Acidobacteriota bacterium | reverse complement strand
GCGGGCTCTCGGTGCCCATCCCGTCAAGAAGCTCGTCATCCCGCGTCTCGTCGCGTTGCTTGTGATGGTTCCCGTGCTCACGGTGATTGGCGACTTGCTCGGCGTGTTTGGTGGCCTTTACGTTGCTGTCGCCGAGATCGGCCAGACCCCTGGATATTACTTCTCGAAGGTCACCGAGTTCATGTACCTCAGCGATGTGCTTGCGGGGGTGGGGAAGACCTTCTTCTTCGCCTTCTTCATCGGCATCATCGCTTGCTTCAACGGACTTCGTACGCGGGGCGGCGCGACGGGCGTTGGCCAGTCGACGACCAATACCGTTGTCGCAGCGTCGATCTCGATCTTTACGGCAAACTTCTTCCTCGCCAAGGCCTTCCTCGTGCTTCAGAACATCATGGGAGGAGGCTGATGAGCCTTCCGGCGAGGGGAGAGAACGCCAACGCCCCTGTGATCTGCGTCGATGAACGAGGCAGCGAGGCGTTGATTTGCCTTCAGGGAATCCACAAGCGCTTCGGCGAGAAAGTCGTGCTCGAAGGGCTTTCCCTTGATGTTTTCCCCGGGGAGACTCTCGTCATCCTCGGCGGCTCGGGTACGGGTAAGTCCGTTTGTCTGCGCCACATTATTGGCTTGACGCGCCCGGATGCGGGCTCGGTACTTATCGACGGCGAGATGATTGAGGACCGCAGTGAGCTCGATCTGGTCGATGTGCGTCGCAAGATCGGTTTCCTCTTTCAGAGTGGGGCGCTCTTCGACTCGATGGATGTGTTCGAGAACATCGCTTTTCCCCTACGTGAGGCGGACTGGGAGGCCGATCGGATCGTCGCCCGGGTGCCCGAGGTTCTCCAGCTCGTTGATCTCGATGAGGCCGTGGCGGAGCTGATGCCCTCGTCACTTTCCGGTGGGATGCGCAAACGTGTCGCGCTCGCTCGCGCCATCGCGGTGCGCCCGCGCGCGATCCTCTATGACGAGCCGACGACGGGTCTTGATCCGGTGACCGCGAACACGATCAACGAGCTGATTCGCTCGATGCAGCAGCGCCTCGAGGTTACCTCGGTCGTCGTGACTCACGATATTCACTCGGCTTTCATGGTGGGCGATCGCATCGCCTTCCTGCATCAAGGGCGCATTCGCTTCCTCGGCAGCGTGGACGAGGCCCGGAGCACGACGGATCCCGTGCTTTCCGCTTTCCTTGCCGGCAAGGCGTTGGAGGACAACCATGGGGCGTAGAGGTGCAGCAAGGAACATCGGCATTGGCTTAACCGTCATTGCCGCCATCGGCATCTTCATGGTTGCGATCCTTGTCGTCGGGCAGGAGACGCGGCTTTTCGTCGAGAAGGTGACCTATCGAACGAACTTCCCGGACGCCTCCGGCTTGCGTGTCGGCTCGCCTGTGACCATGGCCGGCGTACGCGTCGGCACGGTGAGCCGCATCCTGCTGCCAACGGATCCCGGCTCCGAGGGGATCGAGGTTTTCGTTCGCGTCGATCACGCCTACGCACAGCGGGTTCGCAAGGGCACCACGGCCTCACTCGTCATGCTGCAGTTCGTGGCCAACGAGAAGTCCGTCGAGCTCAAGCCCGGAGATCCGAGCGAAGCGGAGATTCCCGACGGTGGCTTCGTGCCTTCGGATGTGCCGATGGCCATCCTCGCCCAGGGGCGATCGATCGCGAATACCCTCGAGCAGATCACGAGGGACATCAGTGAAATCCTGAGGGCGATGCGCGACGGGGAGGGCTTGCTCGGCAAGGCGATCGTTGACCCGGAGTTCGGTCAGGAGGGTCTCGAGACGCTGCAGAAGGCCTTTGAAGCCGCGCGAAATCTGCTCGAGAGGATCAACCGTGGTGAGGGCCTGATCGGTAAGTTCGTTGCTGATGAAGCGTTCTCCACACAGGTTGCTGGTGACCTGCGCCGCGCCACCTCCGGCCTCGCCGCCGTCGCTGAACGGATTGAGAAAGGTGAGGGGCTCATCGGCCGGCTGAGCACCGGCGACGAGGGAGAAGCGCTGCTCGAGGATCTGCGCCGTCTGAGCCGGGCGATGGTCGGCGTGGCGGAGACTCTCGAAAAAGGAGAAGGTCTCGCTGGTAAATTGCTGACAGATAAAGAGATGGCCGAGAGATTCGCCACTAATTTAGATGAGACCATGGCCCACATCGCGTCGATTACTCGCAAGATCGATGAGGGGCAAGGCAGCTTGGGGCTCCTGGTGAACGACCCCTCATTGCACGAGAACATCCAGGAAACGATCACCGGAGTCAGGAGCAGCAAGCTGGCCTCTTGGTTGCTCCGACATTATCACCGTAAGGGCGAGAAAGAGGCGAAGAAAGCGGGAGATGCGAAGGAGGCGGGGGAAGCCGAGCTGCCGAGGGAAAAGAAAGTCGGCACTGCGCTGCCCCGGCGCGAGGGGCGGGGTGTTCAAGCAGCTGGCGCACTCGGAGGGGCGGCAACATATTGGACAGCTTCGGGGCTGGTGCGGAAACACCAGTCATGAACAACGACTCAGCGGAGAGAACGAGATGACCAAGCGTGATGTCGACACTCAGGCCAAGGATCAACTGCTCGAGAAGATCGCGAACAAGACCGTTAAGGTGGGTGTCGTCGGTCTCGGTTATGTCGGCTTGCCGCTGGCCGAGGTCTTTACCCGAGCTGGTCTTT
>CAYSMT010000512.1:0-2650 GCA_964432135.1 uncultured Acidobacteriota bacterium | reverse complement strand
GATTTACCTTCTCGGTGGTCGCCCCATCCTTAAACAAAAAATCGACGTCGACGAACACAAGATCCTGCTCGAACCGGCTCAGGAGGAGTACTTTACGCAAGTCTTTGCACGCAAAGAGACGGAGATCCTCGAGCGCCAGGAAGAACGCGTATTTGGGCCGGCGCGTCTCGTTCGCGGGCAGATCCGCGTGACGACCTACATTGAGGGTTTCGCCCGTCGTAGGCTTCACTCCCAGGAAGAGATCTCCCGCCATCCGCTTGATGCTCCGCCGCAGGTCATGGAGACGCAGAGCATGTGGTTCGAGGGTACGCGCGGTCTTCTCACTGGACTCGTCGCCGAGGGCTGCCATCCCGTTGGCGGGCTGCACGCCACCGAGCACGCGCTGATCGGGCTCTTTCCCCTACTCGCGATCTGTGATCGTTGGGATCTCGGCGGCATATCCTACGCGAACCATCCACACTTCGATCGTCCCGCCATCTTCGTCTACGACGGATGTCCCGGTGGAATTGGGCTTGCCGCGACGGGATTCCGCCGGGCAGAGGAGCTCATCCGCCGGGCCAGCGAGCTGCTGCGTGGGTGTCCCTGTGAGGACGGTTGTCCGGCCTGCGTGCACTCGCCCAAGTGCGGTTCGGGGAACCACCCGCTTGACAAGCGAGGCGCCCTACTCGTGTGCGAGTGGTTGCTCGGCGAGCGAGAGATGATCGCGGGCGAAGAAGTCGAGCCTCGGCTCAGGGAGTACTTGGCGAGCCATCGCCGCGTTCTGCACGGTGGTGTGCGTGGCGGGGAGGTTCTTCCGGGGGGGATTCTCGGCAGGGCTGGATTCACCGAGGAGGAGAAAGGCATGAACGGGAGAGGCGATCGGCTCGTGAGTCTCGCGGAGGCGGGATGGCCCAGCCAACTGGATGAACCCTCGCTCCTGCTCGCACCGGAGGAGGGCCGCTGGCTCTTTTTCGATCTCGAGACGCTTCGCTCCGCCGACGAGGTTGGTGGTTGGGGGCATATCATCGATATGGGCGTTGCCCTCGGTGTCGTGCTGGATGCGAGCACCGGACAACTGCGTAGCTACTTTGAAGAGGACGTCAATCAGCTGGTCGATGAGCTTCTCGCAGCGGATCGGGTTGTTGGTTTCAACAGCGAGCGCTTCGACCTCGCGGTGCTCGAAGGTTATGTCGGCCGGAGAGTACGCGGCATAAAGAGCCTCGACTTGCTTGCTTTGATTCACCAGCGAGTGGGCCGGCGCTTCGGCTTGGCGCATCTCGTCGAGCAAACTCTGGGTCTCGGAAAATCGGCTGATGGGTTGCAGTCTCTGCGTTGGGTCAAAGAAGGGCGCTTCGATCTGATCGAAAAATACTGCCGTGACGATGTGATGATTACCGCGGCGCTCTGGGCCTACGGCCGAATGCACGGCTATGTGCTCTTTCGTTCGAAAGATGGAACCCTTGGGCGTATTCCCACCAGGTGGTAGCCGTTGTTGTGTCAGCTCAGATCACTATTAGTTGAGCTTCTTCCATTTCCAGTATTTGGTGCCCGAGATGTCGACCTGGAGCATCAGCCCCGCCTCGCTGAGCTGGAACAACGCCATCCCGTTGACGAAGCTCGCGCCGGCATTGGCTCCCGCCTTGCCAGCGACGGCGTTGGCCTCAGCACTCGCATGCCACCCTTTGTTCACGCAGTCGCGGAAGGCCTTCGTGTCTTCGAAGAAGAAGACGACCTGATACTTCTGGCCTCCGAGCCCGATATTCAGACCAGCCGTGCCCATGCGCATGTAGTTGCGTGTGCCGCTCGCCTTGTCGACGGCGACGCCGGCACCACCGCCACCGGAGAGAAAGAGCGAAAACTTGATGTTGTCGAAGACAGCGTAAGCGACGGCCTTGCCATAGAGCGCGCGGGCTTTTTCGCTCTTGTCGAGAAGCTCGTGCAGTGTCTGACGCGCCATGCGATCTATCTTGCCCCGGGTTTTCGCTGGATCTTTGGCTTGCGCACAGGGGCTTGTCGCAAGCGCGAGTGCGGCGGCGAGAAAGGCGATGACGAGCCGGTGTTGTGGGGATTTCATAGGAATCTCCTTCGCTGGTCCCGGCGGGCGACGGGATTCCTGGCCAACGGTAGCAAGTGCTGGAAAAGGCTGTCAAACCGCGCCCCGCGTGGCTTCGCGGGTGAACGCATCTTTCCGGGTCTTATTCCCTGTCTATTGTGGGTCAAGTTCCCTTCTGGCCGGCCGATGAGGCCGCTGAGTGCGTTGTTTTTCGGCAGGTCGGAGGAGAGAGCCATGAGGATCGATGCTGCGCAGCAGATGGACCGTTTCATGTTCAACCGCAGGGCTGTCGAGGGACCGCCCACGGCGCTAGAATCCCCCATCACAAGGAAGGAATCCGGGCAGAGCATCGGCGGCGCGACCGAGCGCCAGCCCTACGCACTGCCTGTAGTCGACGAGGGTGATGCGCTTGAGGTGCGCGATCGCTTCGACGCGTTGATGGGTCTCGATTTCAAGATGAAGTTCAAGATGATCGAGCGCGATGAGGAGAACGAGGAGGCCATCGGCGTTCAGATCAAGCTGCGGATGGAAGTTCATGCACAGGTCGATGACCTGTCCGCCAAGATGCGCGAAGAGGTCTGCGGAAGCTGTCGCTTTGAGGCCGATGCGGAGAAAAGC
>CAYSMT010000511.1:0-2657 GCA_964432135.1 uncultured Acidobacteriota bacterium | reverse complement strand
GATGAGGGCGTGCCGCGCTCTCGAGAGATCGACCTCGCGAAGGAGCTGGCCACCTCGCTGGGCTACCCGCATTTCGCTGTCGGCCACAATGTTCACCTGCGCCAAGGTCGCTACGGCAATGCAACGCTCAGTCGCTACCCCATCGCCCGGGAGCGCAACATCGACCTGACGATTGGCGATAAGAAAGCTCGGGGCTGCCAGCAGACGACGATCCTCATTGAGGAGGGCGGTCGTCGGCGCGAGATCGAAGTCTTCAATCTTCATCTTGGACTCTCCGCTCGGGAGAGGGAGCGCCAGGTGGGTCTGTTGATTCGCTCCGAGGAGTTCGCGGCTCTGGATCCGAGCGCCCCCTGCGTCATCGGCGGCGACTTCAACGACTGGCGTTCCCTCCTGCGAGGAATCTTCGTCGAAGGAGTTGGTTTCCGTTTTGCCAGCGAGCTGAAAAGCGGGCGTTCGATGAAGACCTATCCATCGATCTCTCCGCGTGGTGGGCTCGACCGCTTCTACGTTCGTGGCGCGATTCGGCCGATGGCCGTGCGCACCTGCCGGCTTGCGCTTTCCCGCATCGCCAGTGACCATCTCCCCCTGATCGCCGACTTCCACATCGCCTGAGATTCCGAGGGCTTCCCATCGTGGCTGAGGGGGGTTGGGCGTGGAGATCTGCCCATGCGCGTGCCTTGGGTCTTTAGTTGTTGGGCGTCGTGCTCCGATTGATTCTCAAGCACAGGTTCAAAAGCATTCCCGCGGTGGCGCCCCAGATGACTTGCCCGCCGTGCTCGAGGCAATAGAATTCTCTCTCTTGTCCTTCGTAGATGAGGGAACGGATCTCGAAGTTGCGGCGCGCCGTGATCAGGGTGAAGGGGATTTCGAAGGTCTCGGCAACCTCGCGGGGATCGATGCGAAGTGAGAATCCAGCTTTGACGAAGCCCACGAAGGGCGTCACGAGGAAACCGGTGACCGTCTGGTAGCGGTCGAGCCGGCCCGCAAGGGCAATCCACTTTCGGTCGAGGCCGATCTCCTCCTCGGTTTCGCGAAGAGCTGTCTCGGCGAGATCGCGGTCTCGGGGTTCTTTTCTACCTCCAGGGAAGGCCACCTGACCGGCATGGGTGCGCAGCCGTTCGGTCCTGCGCGTGAGCAGGATCGTCAAGCCCTCGGCATGGGTGACCAGAGGCAGCAGGACGGCTGCGGGCGTTTGCGTCACCTCGGCGAAGTTAGGTCTGCGACCTCCGGGACGCAGGCCAAAGTCACCGCCTAGCGGCGACGGATCGATGGGGCAGGCGTCGTCGCTCTGCCCGTCGAGGGTGATCAGGGAGCTTCGGATACGTTCTTCGAGCTGGGGTAGGTTCTCGATGGCCATCAGGTCGCGGATTATGCCCGATCTCGTTGGATTGTGGCGAGTTGAGTTGAGACGTTGCGCAGGAGATTTATTCGTCGTCTCTTCTCCCGAGTAAACCCCTCTTGCGGTTGGGGGGAGCCTACGCAAGGATGAGAAGGCAATCCGCATTCTTGCTGTGGACGGTCATGCGTCCATTGGCCTCAGCTCATGGTTCATCGTGAGGAGACCCAAATGAAGATCTCAATCCGAGACGCCCAGCTCACCCCCTCAGAGCTCATCGCAAAGAAGATGGTCGACCCCGGCTTCGGACGGACCTTCTCGGACCGGATGTTTGTCGCACGGTGGAATGAGTCCGCGGGCTGGCATGATGCGGAGATCATCCCTTACGGCCCTCTCGCTCTCGATCCCGCGGCAAATGTATTGCACTACGCCCAGGAGATCTTCGAGGGGATGAAGGCCTATCGCCGGGAGGATGGCCGGGTTGCCCTCTTCCGACCCGAGAAGAACGCCGAGCGTTTCGACAATTCCGCCCGGCGGCTTTGCATGCCCACCGTTGGGAGCGAGTTCTTCCTCGAGGCGATCGAGACCCTCGTCGGTCTCGAGAAAGACTGGATACCCACCGATGGCAAGGGCGCGCTCTACATTCGGCCGACGATGATAGGTACCGAGGCGGCTCTCGGCGTGAAGGCTTCGACAGACTATCTCTTTTACGTGATCGTCGGGCCCGTCGGGCCCTACTTCCCCTCCGGCTTCAAGCCGATCCGGATCTGGGTGACCCGAGACTATGTGCGTGCCGCGGTCGGCGGCATCGGCTTCGCGAAGACCTCGGGGAACTACGCGGCGAGTCTGCTCGCCGGTCAGCTCGCCAAGGAGAAGGGCTGCTCCCAAGTGCTCTATCTCGATGCGAAGGAGAACAAGTACATCGAGGAGCTCGGTGGAATGAATGTCTTCTGCCGTTTTGGCGATACGCTCGCGACTTCGCCATTGACGGGGAGCATCCTGCCCGGTGTGACGCGTGATTCTATCTTGCAGCTCGCGCCGGAGTTTGGCCTAAAGGTCGAGGAGCGCAACATATCGATCGGCGAGATCAAGGAGTGTGCTGCGGATGGGACGCTGCATGAGATTTTCGCGGTAGGTACTGCCGCCGTCGTCACCGCCATCGGATCCTTGCTCTACGAGGATGAAGAGATCCAGATCGGTGACGGCGGAGTCGGTCGTCAAGCGCACAGGCTCTACGATTGTTTGACGGATATTCAGTACGGCCGAAAGGCAGAAACGCGTGGCTGGGTGCGCTTTGTCGACTGATCTATCGCTGCGCACA
>CAYSMT010000510.1:0-2664 GCA_964432135.1 uncultured Acidobacteriota bacterium | reverse complement strand
CGCGATCGCGGCCTGAAACCCAGGACAATCGGCGTGCCAGGTCAGGAGCTGGACGCGAGAAGCGCGAAAAGCGCACCGTTGAGGGCTCACCTTACAGCGGATGGGTGAGATGAGCGGCACTAGACCTCGAGGCCGACAGCTCTCATCAGCTCGAGTGCGTTCGAATGGCGCACGATGCCTGGTCTCATCCGGTAATCGAATTCGATCTCACCGGAGGTCATTTGATCCTCGAAGTGGACGTTTTCCGCGCCATGACCGAGACGTTGCGTCATTTCGGTCAGCGCCAGGTCGTGGGTTGTCAGCAGGCCGATGGAACCGCGGGACAGCAGTCCCGAGATGACGGCCTCGGCGCCAATGAGTCGGTCGTGAGAGTTCGTTCCCTGTAGCAGCTCATCGAGCAGGAAGAGTAGCGTTCGGCCCTCCGCAAGCAAGTCGAAGATCTGCCGCAGGCGCCGAATCTCTGTGTAGAAGCGCGAGGCGCCATCCTGCAACGAATCGGTGACGCGGATCGATGCGCCGATGATCAGGGGCGACAAGCGCAACCGCCGCGCGCGCACAGGGGCGCCACACAGGGCCAGGATTGTCGTGACACCAACCGAGCGCAGCATCGTGCTCTTACCGGACATGTTCGAGCCGCTGATCACAAGCAGCCGCCGCTCGGGTCCGAGGCGAAGATCGTTGCGCACGCAGTCTTCATCCTGAATCAATGGATGACCGATCTCCTCACCGTCGAACAGCGGAGTCTCGGTGTCTAGGATCTCAGGGAAGATCGTCTCGGGGTGCTCGAAGGCGTAGCAAGCGAGGGAGGAGAGCGCTTCGAACTCGCCAAAGGCTCGCAGCCAGGTATCAACAGACCTTCCGTGTGCGCGCCGCCAGGATTCGATGCGCAGGGCGAAGTGACTGCCCCATAAGAGAAAAGCGGCGAAGGGCGCGAAGATCTGGTTGCGCCGCCACTCGAGTGCGGATACGAGACGAGCAAGGCGGCGGAGCCGGGCAGCCGGGCTTTCCCGGCTGCCCTCGAGCGAGCCCTGAATGCGTCTGAGCTGCGTCGTGGCGAAACTTTCCTTTTCGAGGCGATCCATCATCTCGGCGAGCAGGCCAAGCTCGCACAGCCGCCGTTCCGCTGCTGAGATGATCTCTCGAACGCGAGCGCGCAGAGCAAGGCCGACGAGACATTGGAGCGCGAGAGCTGCCAGCAACGGTAGTGTGCCGGCCGAGAGGACGAGCCAGGCCAAGAGCGCCCCCGCCACCAGCAGATGGCAGATGATGAGCAGCAGCGGCGTGCATCGCGGCAGCGGCGGGACAGACCTGCGAGCCCACTGGGCGAGTTTGTGGGGATGGAGCTGCATACTGAGAATCTCGCCGATGAGCGCCAGATCTTCGCGCAGATCCAGGCGATCGCGCAGCTCTCTCAAGGCCTCCTGTCGTTGCCGGATCGTGGCGGGATCGGCAGGATGTTGTAGCCAGGCGGCGAGCGTCGATTGGCCCGCCTGAGTTCGTGCGATGCTCAGGTATTCGAAAAGCGAGCCGCGACCGAACAGATCGAGATCTTCCGCATAGGGATGGTGTGCTTCGAGGTGTTGGATACCTTCTTCTCCCCCTCCTGCCCAGCCGCCCTCCAGACGCGTGAGGCCCCTGGAGAGGAAGGCCGCGACACGAGAGCAGCGCTCTCGCGTCGTGATGACGCGTTCATGGACGACGACCAGGGCCATGAAAAGCAGTGCGGGCGCCAGCACCCACCATCCTGAGATCTGCGCTTCCCGAACCGCGAGCGCGGCGATGAGGACCGTCAGACCTACGGTCGCGAGCCGTGCCCAAGAGAGCCGGCGGTCGAGCTTGCGCGCCCTCTCGATCTGTGTTCGGCGAGACTGCAGTCGGGTTGTGTACTGCCTCGAGGGGTCAGGCCCTGCATTGGCGGACGAGTGGCTCATGACGAGATCTTAACCCGCATTATTCCCGAGCCCTTCGGCTGCGAGCGTGCCGAGGCAGCTATCTCGGTGCTTATCGGTGATTTGAGCCCTCAGCTCACGGCCAAAACGCTTTCGAAGCAAAATGCTTCCCAAGTAGTGATCTGGCCACATCAGCACGCCTTCGCCGCGAAGCGACATGATGAACCCCCTGGTCCAGGGGAGGTGAGAACGATATGGGTCAGGGAGAGTTGTGGAGCGCGCCGCATCGCGACGCGCTCCATGGCGGAATGGCTGAAGATCGCCCGGCTTCAAGGCAAGTTGGCTCGGATCATGGCAGCTCGTCGCCGGCCGCGTTACGGGCGGTGACGAGATACTGAAAGTAGGTGCCGGTTGAAGCGGCGCGCTCATCGATGTAATGCGGGCTGACGGTTTCACCTTGGCTCTGCCATGGGTCGGCGGAAGCGCTGCGTCGGTCGACACGGTAGAAGGTGGCTGGGTCGTGTGTGGCATCGCCATCGCAGGGATGCCAGTCAAGGTGCAGGTTGTCGCCATGGCGGGAAAGCAGCAGCGTATTGCCCACCGGTTGAGGAGGACTTGAGGCCGAGGGGGCAAAGTCATGGCATTGAGCGCGAGTGCCCTCGAAAACGACGTCGTCGAGGCCAGCTTCGACGATATCATCGAGCATGCCTCCGGGAAGAGCCTCCGCGACCAGACGCACCTTCAGCTTCGCTCCGAGGGTGACGAGGCCTTCAAG
>CAYSMT010000509.1:0-2666 GCA_964432135.1 uncultured Acidobacteriota bacterium | reverse complement strand
ACCGTGATCATCGCATTGCAGATCGCGATCATCGTATTGCTCGCCAAGCCGGATGTGCTGCGTGACAAAGACAAAGTTTGCGAGCCGAAGGTCCAGGCCGCGGCCCAGGCCTTTGCGGATACACTCATTGTCTCCGAGGGGCTTGAGCGTTATCGCGAGCAGCACGGCGCCTATCCAGAGACCCTCCAGCCTCTCGCCTCGGAGCTTCCGCCCGAGCTGTCCGGCCTCTACGATGGCCGGCTCCTGAGCTATCACAAGCGCGAGATGGGCGGCTACATCCTCTCCCAGCGCCCGGAGAGGAGCCAGGATCCGATTGCCTTCGAGAGTGACGGAATGGGCCTCGCGATCAAGGAGGCCCCATGAGGAGGAGGCACCGCGAGCGTGGAGTCACCGTACTCGAGATCCTCATCGTTTCTGCGATCATTGGGATCATCGCGTTGCTTTCGATTCCGACCTATCGGAGCATCATGCAGAAGACGCGTCGCACGCGGATGGTCGCGCAGATGCGCATGATCAGCGACGACGAGTCGCTCTACGAGCGTGATCACGGAAGCTTCTATCCCACGGGTGTTCAGCAGGGCGAGAACATCTACGCGTTTCAGATCATCGCGCCGGGCGATCCCCTCGTGCTCCCGGGGCAGGGCACGACTCTCCCGGCCCATTCCCGCTATTACACCTACTACATCTACCGTCTCGATCCTACCTATCCCGAGCCGATCATCTACGCCTACGCCCACCAAAGCTACGGGAATGATCTTGATGGCGACGTCTTCCCGGACATGTGGATCAAGATCGGCAGCGGCCCGCCCCAGATCTACATGGACGACATGACCGACACGGTCTACTCCGTGCCCGTGCCGCTTGATTGATCGCTCGAATCGGCCTTCGCTCCATCGTTCACCTCGCGAGTTGCAGATCTGCAAATCAGAGTCAGTGCGTCCGCTGTTGACCGATGAGAGTAAGGGTACATATGGGACAAGACTCCCGATTTCCTTGGTTGTCGTCCGGCTCCCCATGACGACTCCCCCCGTCCGCGGTCGGCACCGGAAATCACTGTTTCGTGTTGCGGCCCCGGGGAGGTAAATTCCTGTCCCCCTCGATACTCCCCGGGGCCGCTGCTTTTCCAGGCGTTTTACAACGCCTGAGAATACAAGGTTTGAGGGCCCGCCGCGCTTCAGGCAAAGCGCTGCGGGTGCTCAGGAGGGGCCGGGTATGATCCGTCCCTGATGGCGCCGGAATGTCCGGGGGATGGCACGAACCACTCCCCCAAGAGTTATCTCCCGGGCATTCCGCTTTCTTCGCCTCAATGCGCCGCGAAGCTTTGTAGCGACTCCGCGTCAGCGCCCGGCTTTCTCGCGTCGAGCGTTGTCCTTGAGAGCCAGTCGGATGCGTCCGCGCGCGAACTCTCGGGCGAAGAATTCGCCTCCTTCCTCGTCCCAGGTGTACTCCTCGAATGCGATCATAGACCACATCTCTGTCTCGGGATCGAACTGAGACCACGCGAGCTGCCCATCGGAGTTAACCCAATCGACCCAGAGCAGGTCGTCCTGGGCGTGGATCTTCACGTCGATGTTCCCGTCATCCGCCGGCCCGTTGTAGGGGGTCATCGCGACGGGTTCTTGCAGCCAAGGGTCGCCACCTCGCGCGACGAACACCTGGCGCATTCCGAAGTTGCCTAAATTGGATTGGAACGCGACCACGGGGCCGATCTGGCTCCATGCGGTATCCGGGCGGGCGCCGTCAAATCCACCCGTGACACGGGTCTCGTTGCTCCAGCGCGCTCTATTGGCGTCCCCTTCGATGTACCAAACCTGGTCGAAGACGCCCGGTCGCCACCAACTGACATGAGTCTTTCCATCGTCGCCAAAGGTTACACTAGGGTCAAGATCGTCGGTTTCGTTATCGGTGAGGATCTGCCAGGTAGACCAGCTCTCACCCGTCCAGCGTGCCAGAGCGATTTCGTAGTCGGTACCGTCGAACCAGGCCCAAACCACGCTCGGGTAACCCGTCTTGGGATCGATATCGAAGCTGGGTAGACCATCGTGGTTCCAGTCTCCCTCCGGATTGAGGGCCAGGGCCGGATCGATGTCCCTCTCCACCAGCCAGGGCCAGGGCGATCCTCCGTCACCACCTCCGCGCCCGAGGATGATGAAGCCTCCGTAGCCCGACTCGTTGAGCTCGACAGAAACCTCAGCTCTTCCCGGCGTCCAGCAGGTGAGTACGAGAAGGATCAAGACGCTTAGCCGATTTAGGGTGCGCATCATGAGATCCTCCTGCGCAGGGCAGGCGCGGTCGAGGAGTCCATGGCAAGGAAGCGTTGGACCTCGGGAGCCTGGTGGGTAACCCGGCGGAGCAGACGTCGTAACCGGCGCGCAAGGCGCGAGGCCAAGGCTGTCTCGTCTGAGTTATAGGCGGCGGAGTAGAGCGTGAACCAGGCGCAGAACTCCTGCGTTGCCAGGCCGAGGCGCCGCGCGAGTGCCGCGGCGCGCTCGAGAGAGCGTGTGGCACGCTCGAAGCGACCGAGATCGACCTGGAGGCGTCCCTCGGTGCGTAGCGCGTAAGCCAAGAGCTCCTGGTAGCCCTCCTTCTCGGCGATGGCGCGTCCTTCGCCGATGAGGCGCCGGCCGCCAGCGGGGCGTCCGAGGCGGTGATGGCAATATCCGAGG
>CAYSMT010000508.1:0-2674 GCA_964432135.1 uncultured Acidobacteriota bacterium | reverse complement strand
TGCGCGCAACTCCGATCCACGATGAGCGGGAACCCCCATGGAACTTCCTATTCATAAACCTCTCGGCGATCATCGATCTCTCGCCACAACAAAGCAGAGATGCCTGATCAGCAAACGGAACTTTTCGCAGTTGAGCGACGGAGTCCCACCTCCGTGGTCCATCGCATGCAGGTCAGCGCCTATAGTTGGCCAGCATCAGTGAGCGGGCTCCTCACCCGAGCTTCCCCCTTGATTGCGCGACGCAACTAGATAGTGGAGCGCGAAGCCCGAAGAGGGTTTGGCACCAAAGTCGATATGGTGATGGGCCACGGTCGTCTGCGAGATGGCAAAACCGGTAGATGCCTTCGCAGATGTGTACAGGTCGTAGAAAGTCGCCGAATCGTGATCTGCATCAACCGGAGGATCGACCCAGTCCAGACGGGTGCCCCCAGCTTCTTTTGACAGTCGCAGCGTACTCCCCACTGCGTTGGGAGCTTTTGCGGTGGGGGCGATGAACGGATCGCACAGATGCTCCTTGTAGTACACACGTAGGTCGTCAAAGGCCATCTCTATAATGCTGTCCTCCAGCGTCGGGAATGGGCCGTCGACCTCATTGAGCTCGACTCGCAAGCGCATCATGGCGCTGGGATCCACCGGTGAAGGAGCTGTGCGATAGGACCAGGGCACGTACGGATGCGCGCCAGACCCGCCGTGCGCCTTATAGTCAATCCGCTTCCAGGTCTCTCCATCATCATTGGAGATTGAAAATACATAGCGTGGTGAACCCCCCGGCTCCTTCGGGTCCCAATAGAACCAACGGGCGTAGTCGATCAGAAGGTCGGTAGATCCAGCCGCGTTGATCCTCGGAGATGTCAAAACCGTTGGTAGATCCACATCTGCCGATTCGGGGTCGTGTGCTCCAGATGGAGAATTGCCCGTTACCCAGCAGAACGATCCGCCTTCCGTAAAATCCTCATCAGGCTGGATAATCGTCTCATTCCAGGTTACTTCATTCGGATCCTCTCGGACGAAGCTACCGGGATGGTTCATTCCAGTGACCGTCCACCCCTTGTCGGTTTCCATGTCGTCCTCAAAGCGCACTGCCTCTTGGGTTACACCCGTTGAAACGGTGAATCCCGCATGCGCCCAGTCGCCATCATCCTGGAGCATCTTCAGCCGGAAGGAGGTCTCCCGGCCACAGCCTTCCTTCACTCGAACCCGGAAGTGAGGCGCGAGGCTCTCTGCAGAGCTGTCGGCCTCGATCTCCGGGTAGTAGGCTACTGCGTCGAGAACCTCCACTCCGGCATCCTCGCAAATGAGATAGGCAAGCACCCCCGACATGGCAGAACCTCCCCCGTTGTGCAGCGTCACACGAATCGAAACGACCTCCCCGGGTTCCATCACTCCATTGGCGTTGCCGTAGCGCGTATCGGCGTCGTCAACAACGTGGGATGCATACCGGATCTCTGAGACCACGGATCTGACCGCCGCATAGGCGTCGATGCGACCGGCCCCGAATTCGTTGTCCAAGCCCGGATCCCCCAGATCCACTGCAGTGTTTTGCAGGATCGACTTGATCTCGTCGGGACGAAGCTCAGGATTGGCGGAAAGCATCAGAGCGACGGCCCCGGCGACATGGGGAGCGGCTTGGGAGGTTCCGCTTCTACCGTCATACTCCGAGCACAGATTATGGCTCCGTATGCGAACCCCGGGAGCGGCCACATCGGGCTTGACCAGGCCCGGCGGGTAGGCATAGTCGTTGTAGGGAGGGACGTCATCCCACGCCACGGGGCCGATGGCAGAAAAGCTCGGCAGCTCATCAGCACAGCTTGTGGCTCCGACCGAGATCACCCTGGGTACATCGCCAGGAGTACGCAAGTTGTAGGGCTCCTCACCGTCTCCCTCGTTTCCGGCAGCAATCACGAGGGTCGTCCCCATGTCGAGGATGTTGTCGCAGGTGCGACGCCATGTCGCCCGATCGGGCTTCCACTTCCGTTTCCAACCCCAGCTAATGGAGATGATATCGGCGCCGTTATCAGCAGCGTATTGCATCGCCTCCCAGGCCATCACCTCGTCGGCGTTGTCCATGCTCCAACTGATATCCATGATCCTTGCGTCCGGCGCCATACCAGATCGAACACCCGAGGTCCCGTCGCCCGCCACGATTCCCGAGACATGGGATCCATGAAGTCCGCTCGGCGTGAACGGATCGCTTTCCTCAAAATCCCATCCAACGAGATCGTCCACGTAGCCATTGCCATCGTCATCGACCTTGTTGAGGTCGTCGTTGTCGAGGAGTTGACCGTCCTGGTCGACATCCTCTCCTGGATTGACCCAAATCTGCCTCTTGATGTCCGTGTGCTTGGCGCAGATGCCGGAGTCGATGACAGCGACCACGACACCGGCCCCCGTCAGGCCGTATTGGCTCCAGACATCGGGGGCCCTGGTCCGGTCGATACCGCACTCGACTTCCGGACCGTCAAAGGAACCCTCTTTGGCGGAGAATCCACTCGCGACCCCTTCCAGCAGATCTCCAAGGGAAACATTCCGTTTTGGATTGTGCCCCACGCTTCGGATATCGTCTCGTTCCGACAGCAAGCGGATCGTGGACCGAGTCATTTCGACACCAATGACACTGGAGATCCAAAGGGGCCGGATATTGGCCACGGTGCCGTCCTGCCCCAACGTTTTCAAG
>CAYSMT010000507.1:0-2682 GCA_964432135.1 uncultured Acidobacteriota bacterium | reverse complement strand
GTCAACCTGCTCCAAAACGCGCGCAAGTACTCGGCTGAGCACGCGCCCGTGGAACTGACCGTGCGTAAGCTCGGCCGAGCCGTCATCTTCATGGTCAGCGACCGGGGCCCAGGGCTACCCGATGACCAGATCGAGCGTCTCTTCGACGCCTTTCACCGCGTCACTCGCGAGGACCGTCCCGATCCGGGTGGCTGCGGCCTCGGACTGACAATCACACGGCAGATCGTCCGCGCCCACCGAGGAGCCGTCAACGCGATCAATCGCCGCGGCGGAGGCGCACGCTTTTTCATCCACCTTCCGATGGACACACGTCGATGACAGGAACAGCCCATCTGCTCGTCGTTGAAGATGACCAGTCGCTGCGCGACGGCCTACGTGTCGTCCTCGAGCAGGCGGGCTACCAAGTGAGCACCGCAGTCCGGGGAGAAGACGCACTCAAGCTGATTCGCGCCTCACCTCCTGATCTCGTCGTACTCGACCTGATGCTTCCTGGCTTGGATGGACGCTACGTACTCGAGCGATCGCGAGCCGAGGGCTTCACCGCACCGGTGATCATCCTCTCCGCCCGAGACTCGCTCGAAGACAAACTGCGCGGGCTCGACACAGGTGCCGACGACTACGTCACCAAACCTTTCGAGATCGAGGAACTGCTCGCACGGATCATGGTCCGTCTACGCTCGGCAGCACCTCTTCGACGCTTTGCTTTTGGCGAGTTTGTCGTCGACCTCGACGCCGGAGAGCTCCACCGCAACGGAAAGCTGCTACACCTGACACCCAAGGAGTTCGACCTGCTCGCGTTCTTTCTGCAAAACCCGAATCACGCGCTCTCCCGCTCACGCATCCTGGAACAGGTTTGGGGGCAAGACTATCGAGGCACCGGTCGCACGGTAGACAACTTCGTGCGTGGCTTAAGGACCAAGATCGAGCAGGACCCAGAACGGCCACGCTTTCTGCGCACGGTCCGTGCGCGGGGTTATCGCTTCAATCCTCGGGGCTAAAAGCACAGCCCGGGGCATCGCCGGCGGAGCAATGCGCGTCCCAGCGCTCCGAATCGGCAAAGGAAAGCCGACGCGAAATGGAAGAACTCATCCAACGCACTCAACAGGTCTCGGACTTCGTCTGGGGACCGCTCTTCCTGATCCCACCACTGCTTCTGACGGGCCTCTATCTCACTTTCCGGTTACGGGGTATCCAGTTCACCCAGCTCTGGGGTGCGCTGTGGCTCGGGCTGATCGTCCGACGAGAGAAGGACGCCACCGGAGACATCTCCCACTTCCAGGCCCTGATGACGGCGCTCGCAGCCACCGTGGGCACGGGAAACATCGTCGGCGTCGCCGGTGCCATCGCGGTAGGAGGGCCGGGGGCGCTGTTCTGGATGTGGATCACGGGCTTGGTCGGCATGGCAACGAAGTTTTCTGAAGCGTTGCTCTCGGTGAAGTATCGCGTCACCGACACACGCGGCGAGCAGTGCGGCGGGCCGATGTACTACCTCTCACGCGGCATTCGCTGGGCCGGCGCCGGGCGGGCGCTGGGCTTATCCTTCGCGCTCTTCGCGGCGGTAGCCTCCTTCGGCATTGGCAACATGGTTCAGTCAAACTCCGTGGCCGACGCCTTCGCGAATGCCTTTGACACGCCACATTGGGTTAGCGGATTGGTCATAGCCGTTGCTGCGGGCGCCGTGATCCTCGGAGGGATCCGCTCGATCGGCCGTTTCACCGGCGCCTTCGTCCCGCTGATGATCTGCGTGTACATGCTCTCGTGCCTTGTGATCCTCGTCCTGAGCTGGCGACAGATCCCGGCGGCACTTTCCCTCGTCATCAACGGGGCTTTCAGCGGCAGTGCCGCAACGGGTGGCTTCGTGGGAGCAACGATCTCCCGAGCCATCGGCAAAGGCGTCGCACGCGGCATCTTCTCCAACGAGTCCGGCCTCGGCTCCGCCGGCATTGCCGCCGCCGCAGCGCAAACCCGTGAGCCGGTCCGCCAGGCCCTCGTATCGATGACCCAGACCTTCATTGACACCATCGTGGTCTGTACGCTCACGGGTCTCGCACTCCTGACAACCGGTGCATGGAGCTCGGGGGCCGATGGCGCCGCCCTCACCCAGCACGCGTTCCGACTCGGCCTGTCGGATAGCTATGGTGGAGCCATCGTAGCCGTGTGCCTTTCGATGTTCGCTTTCTCGACGATTCTCGGATGGTGCTACTACGGCGAGAAAAGCATTGAGTTCCTCGGTGGGCCACGCCTCATTCTGCCCTTCCGTATCGCCTTCATAGCCGCCACCTTTTTCGGCGCGATCTACAACCTGAACTTCGTCTGGGCCTTTGCGGAGATCATGAATGGCCTGATGGCCATCCCCAATCTGATAGGGCTCCTTGCACTCAGCGGTGTCATCGCACGGGAGACCCGTGAGTTTCTTGCCAGAACGGCAGGTTGAGTTCGCTCTGTTTGGCGAAGAAACGACCGTTGACGACTCGCCCGACTCCCAGGCGTCCTCAGCCTGACGAGTTCTCTAGCTCATCCTGCACGAACGCAGTTGCGGCCGGCACGCTTCGCCTCATAGAGCTTATTGTCGGCGCGCTGCATCAGCGAAGCACTCGAGTCCTCTTTCGAAGCGCCCGCACAACCGAGGCTGATCGTCACGGAAATCGACCGACCCTGCAAAGTGAAAGGACGTGCAGAACA
>CAYSMT010000506.1:0-2686 GCA_964432135.1 uncultured Acidobacteriota bacterium | reverse complement strand
GGGCGCACCTCGCCAATCGCTGAATCCGCGCGCTCGATCCGCTGCTGGGAGGCGCGAAGCCAGGCATCGAGGGGCTTCGAGGCCGCTTCGGCGCTCGCCCATGTCGGCGGAAGGGGCAGGCCGGCACTCGCCTCTTTGCGCGCCGGATCCTGGCGCATCACGGGCCACGGCCGCAGCGTCTCACCAAGCTCGACCCAAGCCAGCCACGGAACCCCCGAAAGCGGCGCGCCCCCCTCGCGGAAAGCATCGACGACCTCAGCCGCCGCGCGGACATCAGCGGGGCGGCGCGGCCAGCGTGACGAGAGGGTACCAGCGAGTGCAAGCTGGTCCAGGCGCGCCCGAAGTCCCGTCAGATCACGGTAGGTCTCGAAAAGCTCGGCGAGGCCGCTGCGCGCTCCATCGAGACTCCGGCAGGAGACGAAGGCTCCGGTTCGATAGCCGTGCGCACGCACCAACTCACTCAAGCTCTCCGGACGCCAGCGCCAAGAGGAGCTGCGGAAACTGCCCAGGCGATGTGAGGCGGGATACAAGCCCGTCAGGAAGGAGGCGGCCGCCTCCGCGGACGTCGTGGCCGGTGTGATGGCACTTTCAAAGGTCGCTCCACGTTGAGCGAGAGCGTCGAGAAAGGGAGTCGCGGCGAGCCCTTCCCCATATAAATCCAACACATCGGCCCTGAGTCCCGTCACCGTGATGAGGAGAAAGTTCTGATGGACTCCTACACCGCCCGCAACCCGCTCGCGGGCAGGTGGCGTTCGAATCGTTCCAAAGGCCACCATGACAATAAGCAAGGCCAACACCGCCCCACCGGAAACCGCCACTCCCCAACGCCCGCGACGAGCCCTCAGGAGCGCCGCGGGCAACACCACAAAGACCCCTGCTACGAAGAGTAGGGTCATCAGAGCCAGTGTGATCAACACGACGGGGTCAGCATCACGAGCGACATTCTCGTGAGCCAGTCGCACGACGAGGGGCGAAAGCACCATGAGAGCGCAGAGAGTCCAGCGACCGAGATCGTAGCGCCCCGGGCACTCACCGAAGCTTCGCACGACCCAAAAGATCATCAGGCCAAGTCCGGCGCCGATCCCCACACCCACAATGAGCCCAACCACCGCGTCGATCCCACCAGCAAGCATAGCTTCGAGAGCGGAGGGTACGGGGTGCCCTGCCGTCATGAGCAAGTGGGCCAGGTCCACCAACGCGAGACTCAGGCCGGTGCCCGCACCGAGCCAGGCACCGGCCATGGCGGCCGAGGTGGCGCACGCCGGCGCATGCCGGGGAGCCAAACCCTGCCGGGCATAGAAGCGCACCAAACGCCCTTCAAGCCCCATCCCACGCCGCGTCACCAGGACACGCAAAGCGGCCAACAAGAAGAGGCCGAAGAGGGGGTTTTCAAGTCGGTTGAGACCCAAGCGCAGGCCGAAGAAATGGAGCTCGGTCCCTCCCGTGCCGAGCACGGTGACAACGGCAAGGCCGAAGGCGATCATTCCCAAATTGGCAAGACGGGCGAATAGACGGCGAAAATCCTTCATCAACCCCGATCTCACGCGCGCACGATGCAGGACGCCGAGCGCTGATCTTCGCAGGCCATGGTCGCTATTCTATCCTGGTCAGCTCGGGGAAGCTCGCGCGGAGAGTTCCGCGAAACGCTCGGCGTGATAAGTGGCTCACCAGGAAGCGGCGCAAGTGGGGAGCCACGGGACCTCACAGGGGGTCCAGCAGCAATTGGGGGGAGGTCATGCCATCTTCGTCCCTGGCCCCGGGCTCCCACCACCAAAGTTAGGCGGCACGGCGAGCCAGCGCCAGCTCCGAAGCTGGGGCGCGCCTGCTTGGAGCGCGGCGATTCCGGGGTATCATGTGCGCCGTTCCCGACGCCCCACCCGCCAACCTGCGCGAGGGCGAAACAGAGAGGATCTCCCGTGCCCGAATTCAAAGAAGTCAAGATCCCCGAAGGCGAGCTGATCGAGAGCCGTGGTGGCCGACTCGTCATCGGCGACCATCCCATCATCGGCTGTCTACGTGGCGACGGTATCGGACTCGACATCACACCGGTCATGCAGAATGTCGTCAACGCGGCGGTGAAGAAGGCGTACTCCGGACAACGGGCCATATCCTGGTGCCCGCTCTACGCAGGCCTCGAAGGGCTGCAGCATTACGGCAGCGAGTTTCCCGAAGAGACCGTCGAGGCCGTACGCCACCTCAAGATCGCGATCAAAGGCCCCTTCACAACGCCCATCGGCGAAGAGACGCACGTCTGCCTGCACTGTGCACACCAGCAATATCACGCCGGGAGCTGCGATCAATGCGGCAAGGAAGACGGCGTCTGCGAACGATTCCGCTCGATCAACGTGCGCTTCCGCCAGTTTCTCGATCTCTACGCCTGCGTGCGCCCCATTCGCTACTTCGAAGGCGTCCCTTCACCGAACAAATACGCGAACAAGGTCGATTTCATCATCTTCCGCGAGAATACAGAAGATGTCTACGCCGGCCATGACTTCGAGCGCGGTGGTGAGGTCGCCTTGGCGATCATCGAGCTGATCAAAAAGATGACGGGACGCCAGATTCGTCCGGACTCAGGCATCGGCGTCAAACCGATCTCGGTCTTTGGCACGGAACGACTCGTGCGCAAGGCGCTGCAGTGGGCCATCGATCAAGATCTGCCCTCTGTCACCCTCGTGCACAAGGGCAA
>CAYSMT010000505.1:0-2689 GCA_964432135.1 uncultured Acidobacteriota bacterium | reverse complement strand
GGCTGGCTGATGGGGGCGGAGTCTTCGACGGAGAGCTCGGTATATTCGGAGAGAGTCTCGCGTTCGATGGGAAGCGGGCCGCGGTTCAGAGGGTGCTCTGGACGCGCGACAAGCAGCATCTCGACCGGCGGAAGGGGGCGCGCTATGAGCTGTTCCTGGCCACGGAACTCAAGTAAGGCCATGAGCTGTGCTTGCTCGCGGGTGAAGCGTTCTTCGACCCCTGAGAGGTACTCCACCATGAGCCGAACTCGCGTTGGCGCCCGTTGTTCGCCGAAACGACGCAAGGCCTGGAACACGGGCGCAATAGGAAGCAGGCCGTCGAGAACGATCGACAATCGGGGCTCCCAACCCGCTCTCAGCTCATCCGAGATAGCTTCGAGCCGGCGCGCTTGGATAAGCAGCCGTGCGCCCTGTTCGAGTACGCGGCGCCCTGCGGAGGTCAGCCGGGCGCGGTGGCCGCGACGATCGAAGAGATTGAGGCCAAGGGCCTGCTCGAGGCACTTGGTCGTGTAGGTCACCGCGGAGGGGACGCGGTGCAGCTCGCGTGCTGCTGCAGAGAAGCTGCCGAGACGGGCGACGGCCTCGAGGGTCTCGATTTGGTCAAGGGTTAGCTTCATATTCAGATAATCTGAATGATACTATCAGAATATTCCGTTTTCATTAAAGTAGAAGCGTGACGTATCGTCAGAAAGAGTTACTCGTGATAGAGGATAAGTAAGGAGACCGAAGATGCTCTTTACCCGCGGACGGATCACACGCCAGGCTCATGTGGACATTCCGGAAGGGACTGTCGAGGAGGAAGTGGGTCGTCAAGGATTCTTCGGGCGTTACGCCCACCTCTATCGCAGCGAGCCTCCCGTCGGATGGAATCGCATCGAAGGCCCGCTGCGTCCCCGGGCGATTGAGGCGATGGCGCAGGCAGAGGTCGGTACGGACTATCTCGCCTTGCGAGTGCCCCTGCTTTTCAACGGCGACTGTGTCCTCAGCACGACCATCATCGACGGCCCGATGCCCTATCACTTTCGCAATGCGGATGGCGACGAAACTCTCTTCGTTCACGCAGGCGAAGGACGCATCGAGACAGACTTCGGCCCGCTCGACTACGAGCTTGGCGACTACTTGGTGGTCCCCCGAGGTACAGTCTATCGTTTCCTTCCTCGCAGCGAAACGCGCCTCCTGGTCATTGAGACCGCAGGCGAGATCGCTCTTCCGGATCGCGGCCCTCTCGGCCAGCACGCTTTGTTCGATCCCGCGTTGATCACGGTACCGACCCCCGATCCGAAGGGCTCGGAGGACGAGCGCGAAGAGTGGGAGCTGCGGATCAAGCGTCTCGGCGAACTGACCTCGGTTTTCTACCCTTTCAACCCGATCAATGCCGTCGGTTGGAAGGGCGATCTGACGGTCTGGCAGCTCAACATCCGTGACATTCGTCCGGTGCACAGCGAGCGCTACCACCTGCCCCCGACAGCGCATATCACCTTCGTTGCTCGAGCTGTCGTTATTCGCAGCTTCCTGCCCCGCCCGTTGGAAAACGGCGATCCTGACGCACTCAAGGTGCCCTTCTATCACGCGAACGTCGACTATGACGAGGTGCTCTTCTATCACGATGGGGAGTTCTTCTCGCGTGAGGGCATCATGCCGGGAATGATCACCTTCCATCCTCAAGGCATTCATCACGGTCCACAGCAGGGGGCCATCAGAGCAGCGGCCGGTAAGATGCGGACCAATGAGAAGGCCGTCATGGTGGACACGCGCCATCCGTTGCAGATGAGTGAAGCTTTTGCGAAAGGTGAGTGGAAGGACTACTGGAAGAGCTGGCGTACGCCGCCAGTGGGAAAGCGAGGTGGGTCATGAGCACGGGTTCTTTGAACCCGATCGGCTTGCGCGGGATCGAGTTCGCGGAGTTCACGGGCCCCGAAGCTGACCGTCTTGATGCGCTCTTTTTGGTTTTCGGATTCTCGCGTCTCATGCAGCATGCAAAGCTGCCGATCGATTCCTACCAACAGAACTCGATCCACTTTTTTATTAATCGCAACGACGAGGGTTTCGCCGCTGAGTTCGGTCGTTTACACGGGCCTTCGCTATGCTCGATGGGGTGGCGGGTCGATGATGCGGAGCAGGCCCTTGTGAAGGCCGTCGAGCGGGGCGCACGAGCCTATTCGGGAAGCGGGCCCTTCCATGCTCCCGCGATCTACGGCATCGGCGACTCACTGATCTACTTGATCGACGACAAGGGGGCATCCTACATGCAGGACTTCGTCCCCCACCCGAAGTTGAAGCAGGTCGAAGACAAAGGATTCATCGTCATTGATCACCTGACCAACAATGTCGTTCAGGGCACGATGCAGCGCTGGGCGGACTTTTACAAGGATGTGTTTGCCTTCACCGAAGTGCGTTACTTCGATATCCGCGGCGTGAAGACCGGGTTGACCTCCTACGCGCTACGTTCCCCTGATGGCTCATTCTGCATTCCCATCAACGAGGGCAGCGACAAGAAGTCGCAGATCAACGAGTATCTCGACGAGTACAACGGCCCTGGCGTACAGCATCTTGCCTTTCTCAGTCACGATTTGCTGGCCAGCCTTGATCGCCTTGAAGGCTCCAAGATCGAGACGCTCGACATCGATGACGAGTATTACGACGAGGTCTTCGATCGTGTCCCCAACGTAACGGAAGACCACGCGCGCAT
>CAYSMT010000504.1:0-2696 GCA_964432135.1 uncultured Acidobacteriota bacterium | reverse complement strand
GCCGCCTCCCGGGCTGCCTCCTCTATCGTTGAGAAAAAGTGCTGCTCACCTACCTTCTCCCGCAGCAGTTGCCGGCGGTGCTCATTGATCTCGACGACACCCGCCAATGCGCCAAGCTCCTGGAAGTTCCTGACGAGATTCTTGCCCCAATTCCCCGAACCGACGACGACGACCTTCGCGCTCATCTTCAGCCTCGAATTCTGGCCCTGCAGTCACCAAAAAACCAACCCCTCGCAGCCATAGCGAGGGGTCGATAGATATACGCCATTCTGACAAAAAAGCTAGCCGTGAGCGCCGCCACCGCAGTTGAAAGGCTCGCTCGTGCACGACGCCGCGAACACCGTTGGCTCGTAGGCTTCTTCCCACTCGATGATGGGCTTGACCCAGTTATCTTGCTTCACCTTGGAATCACGCTTCATGACGCTTACCCCCTAAAAATCAATGCCAATATCGAAGGTCTTCTGCGCCGTGGTGAGAACCTCTCCGTCCCGCACCAGCGATACCTCGACCACCCATGTGCCATACAGGTTGTGCTTCGTGATCCACGTTCCGCTCACAGGAAGAATCACAGAGGTGAAGACCTGCTGGCGCAAGTCCGCCGACTTCTCGTAGGAAGGAAGGATACTCGATATCGTTCGAACTGGCGAGGGTTTCACGATAGGTACCGGATGGCTTGCGAGATCAGCTCGCTTGATCATCTCGCCAGGCTCCGACTCGAGATCAATCGGCGTCACGCGCGTCTCGTAGACGCTGCCGTCGGGCAGGATGAAACGCGTGATCTGATCGCAAGCACCGTCCACCACAAGGGCCCTGTCGAACATCGCCACGATATACACATTGAGCGTGTCGTGGGCCTGAAACGGGCCCTCCGCGCGCGCATCCATCGTGTAGCCGGTGTCTCCCAGCAACCCCGCCGGATCGGTAGATGTTACGAAAATGCTCGTAGCCGGCGTAATCGGCACATGCGGCCGCTCAATGACGACATCGTGACTGACCTGGCCGATGTCCACACGATCGAGCATCTGCGGCGGAAGCGCGCGCCTGCCGGCGGCCAGAGCAAACGGCGTCGCGAGAGCGAGGGCCACCACAATCGTCAGTAGGCACCTGGCCATCTTCTTTGACTTCGAGTTCATAGCCATCTCCTCAATGCTAGCGGAGGCGGCTTACGCCACCTCCCTCCGGCAAGTCAGTCAATCACGACCCAATGGAAGGTCCCGCCCGAGCTGCCCACGACGACGCCCTGGTTGGTTCCATCCGCGTAATCGAAGGTCGGGTCACCAATCGTCTTCCCCGACTCGACCGTCGGGCTTGAAACCAGCGTGCCTGTCGTCGCGTCGAACTCGTAAAGCTTGCCATCTGACGAGCCGACATAGGCGCGCGTGGCGGTTCCGCCACCGACACCGCGGAGCACGAGCGGCTTCGAGGCGCCAGCCACGTTGGCCGACCAATAGCTCGCGTCAACAAAACGACCGTCCGTGCCCATCTTGATGCCATGAACCTTGGAATCGGTCGTCCAGACGATCCAGTTCTCGTAGCTCGGCGAAACGGCCACGCCCGTCGAAATCGCGAGACCTTTCACCGGACCATCGCCGGTCGCTGCCGTGTAGCTGTCCAGACTAGTCAGCGAGGAACCAGCTCCGCCATCGCGCGCCGTCGAGTTGTAAGCGTAAATCTCACCTGCCGTGTTGCCCACCACCACGTTCCAGTTATCGCGGTCGCTCCCCCGGCGCGCAAACTTCGGCGAGGCATCGACATCCCCAATGCCGCTCACAACGGCCCAAGGCGGCGTAACGAAGCGACCAGCATTGGTCACCTCGAGCACGACCATCGACTCTCCACCATCGTCCCGGGTCGTGACGTAAACCAGATTTCTCCGGCTGGCCTTGTACATGTAAAGGATTTCAGGCGTGGAGTTGCAGATTCCGAGCCCGCCGCTGCCGCCGGCGTAATTGCTCTGCACGGCGCTGATAGCCAGGTCGTAAATGATGATTTTGTTATCGGTGGCTCCACATCGTGTCGCAACGACGACACCTTGATCTCCAGAAATGCCGTTACTTCCGACATCCTCGAGCATAATGACTGGCCCCCCCTGGAGAATACCGCTCGCGCAACCCGCATCCGAGATCACGTTGGCACTGCCCTCGGCTGATGTAGTCCCATTATCGAGGCTGTAGCGGTAAACAAAGCCGTTCTGTGCGGTGAAAAACGCTGTGTAGTCGGCCCCCCCAGACAAGTCCAAATCACCTACCTTGGGCCGCGATTGCACCGCGCCACCCAGCGACGGCGGCGCCCACCCGTTCCAGGTACCATCTGATGCCCGCATACGATGAAGGAGGCGATCGTTTCCGGTACCGACAACAAACGTGTCTGAAACTACCCCCACCGGGGCAAGAGTACTCGACGCTGTCGTGTAAGCGAACTTGTACGCCTGGGCCGATCGCGGCAATGCGATACGCGATACACCCGATGCGTAATTCTCTGAAGTATCGTAGGTATAGACCTTGTAATAGTAATTCTGACCGTTTGCAACCGAGCTATCCGTACAAGATTCGGTCGTACCTCCCCCGTCGGCCACATTACATACAACCTCGTTGCCCACGCCAATAGTATCGCCCACAGCATATGTCTGACCGTTTGTCGGATCAGTACTAACTGCCGCACCTGCTCGGCGAAGAACCAGATAACCACTGACGTCC
>CAYSMT010000503.1:0-2711 GCA_964432135.1 uncultured Acidobacteriota bacterium | reverse complement strand
CCGCACTACCTTGAGGCCTGGGGCGACAGCGAGCCGGTCGCGGGGCAAGTCAGCATCCGTCAGCCGCTCCTGCGGCCGATCGGACGAACGCGACAAATGATCGAGTCGCTCGCCCTATGGCAGGGGACGCCCACAACAGCCCGACAGATCGTGCGCGAGCATTGGCGCAACGCAGTCTATCCGCGGACCCGGTCTGGACGAACCTTCGACGAGTTCTGGGATCACACGCTTCTCGACGGCCAGGCGCAGGTCGATGCCTCGCCGCCGCCGGTCACCCCCCTGAACATGGCGTCACTCCGTGCTCCGCATCCAGCAACCGAGCTCTCCGAGGGCTCCTTCGCCCTCGAGCTCGTCCCGTCGCTCACGGTGTTCGATGGACGCCATGCGCACAACCCCTGGCTGCTCGAGCTGCCCGACCCGCTCGCCAAGACGACCTGGGACAACTATGCGTCTCTGGGCACCGAGGCGGCCGCGCGCCTCGGCCTGGTCACCGGCGACGAAATCAGGCTCGAGGCCGATGACGCCGAGGCGCTCACGCTCCCGGTCGTGGTGCAACCGGGCCAGCATCCTCAGCTCGTGACCGCCTCCCTCGGCTGGGGGCGTGCCGAAACCGATCGCTTCAGCGACATCGGCCCCCAGTGGCTCGAGGGTCAGGCGACGGTGGACGCGGGAAAGCTGGTCGGCGCCAATCTCGCCCCATGGATCGAAATCGGGAGCGGAGTTCTCGGCTACGCGGGAAGGCGCGTTCACGTCGTCGCGACCGGAGGCCGGCGAGATCTGGCGCTCACCCAGGAACATCACTCCTTCTTCGTGCCGAAGAAGCTGGCGATCCCTGGCCACGAGAGGCGACCGATCGTCCGCGAGACCCTCCTCGGCGCGGCGCCGCAACCTGCCGAGCACGCCCCGGGTCACCTCCCCTCCCTGTGGGCGGACCATCCCAAGTCACCTCATCACTGGGGGATGGCGATCGACCTAAACGCCTGCACCGGTTGCTCCGCCTGCGTGATCGCCTGCCAGGCGGAGAACAACATTCCGGTCGTCGGCCGGGACGAGGTGTTCCGCTCACGAGAGATGCACTGGATGCGCATCGACCGCTACTACAGCCGGGAAGCCAAGAACCAGCAGGTGGACGTCGTCCACCAACCGATGCTCTGCCAGCACTGCGACAACGCTCCTTGCGAGACGGTCTGTCCGGTGCAAGCGACGGCCCAGAGTGCCGAGGGGTTGAATCAGCAGGTCTACAACCGTTGCGTCGGTACGCGCTACTGCGCCAACAACTGCCCCTACAAGGTGCGCCGCTTCAATTGGTTCGACTACCCGCGAGAAAGCCGACTGCAGAACATGGTTCTGAACCCCGACGTGACGGTCCGCTCCCGCGGCGTGATGGAAAAGTGCAGCATGTGCGTCCAACGAATCCAGGACGCCAAGGCCGTGGCGAAACAGGAGAAGCGAGTGATCGCCGATGGAGAGATCCGACCGGCCTGTGCCCAGTCTTGTCCGGCCCAGGCGATCGTGTTCGGGGACATGAACGATCCGAACAGCCGGATCAGTCAGAGGAAACGGGACCCGCGCCATTTCGAGGTGCTGGCCGAGCTCGGCATCAGGCCGGTGGTTGGCTACCTCGCCAAGGTGCGAAATCGAACGGAGCGAACGGAAAGCCATGACCACTCTTGAGGTCTACAGTGAGTTGCGTCAGCCCCTGGTAGACGGGGCGCGTACGCCTGGCGACGTCACGCGAGACGTGTGAGCTCCCATGGAAGGCAAGGCGGGCGGCTTGTGGTGGATCGCTTTCCTCGCCGCCTTCTCCCTGCTCGGGCTCGGCGTGGCGGCGGTCGGCTACCTCCTGATGACAGGAGTCGGAGTCTGGGGCCTGAACCGAACCGTCGGCTGGGGCTTCGACATCACCAACTTCGTCTTCTGGGTCGGGATCGGCCATGCCGGCACGTTGATCTCCGCCGTCCTGTTCCTGTTTCGCCAGCGCTGGCGCACGGGCGTCAACCGCTCCGCGGAAGCGATGACGATCTTCGCCGTGATGTGTGCCGGCCTGTTTCCCCTGATCCACATGGGACGGCCCTGGTTGGCCTTCTTCGTCTTCCCTTATCCGAACACCCGGGGACCCCTCTGGGTCAACTTCCGCTCGGCCCTGTGTTGGGACGTGTTCGCCGTCTCGACCTACTTCATGATCTCGCTCAGCTTCTGGTACATCGGCCTGATCCCGGACCTCGCGACCCTGAGAGACCGCGCAAAGGGTCTTCGCAAGAAGCTGTTCAAGCTCTTCGCCCTGGGCTGGGACGGCGGCTTCCGCACCTGGCATCGTTACGAGACGGTCTATCTGCTGCTCGCCGGCCTCGCCACGCCCTTGGTGTTCTCGGTGCACACCATCGTCAGCATGGACTTCGCCACCTCGATTCTCCCCGGCTGGCACAGCACGATCTTCCCGCCCTACTTCGTGTCCGGGGCGATCTTCTCCGGGCTCGCCATGGTCCTGACGCTGATGCTGATCGCGCGAAAGACCATGCACCTGGAGAGCTACATCACCGCACGCCACGTCGGCGCGATGTGCAAGCTGATCATCGCCACGGGGGGCATCGTCGGCGCTGCGTACGCCACCGAGTTCTTCATCGCCTGGTACTCCGGGAGCGAGTACGAACGCTTCGTGTTCATCAATCGTGCCTTCGGGCCGTACGCGTGGGCCTACTGGACCATGGTGA
>CAYSMT010000502.1:1362-2726 GCA_964432135.1 uncultured Acidobacteriota bacterium | reverse complement strand
GTTGGTGGCTGCGATCAGAATGACACCTGAATTGGTTTCGAAACCGTCCATCTCGGGCATCTGACAGCCCATCACGATGAGATCGAAGGCCTGCTTGCGGCTGGCGCGGACGGCTTCGGCGCCATTGGTCGCGTGCTCAGCCGTGTAACCGAGGCGCTCAAGCATGCGCATCGCGACGCGCCGGTTGACCGGATGATCTTCGGCGACCAGGATACGCAGAGGCCGCGCTCCCGTCCGTGCATCCTCTGGCGCGTCGTCTTGGCTGGGGTGGGTTGCGTCGATCTCGAGCATCGCCTCGGCTAGAATGCTCCCTGTCTCGTTGGCTTGGAGCGCGCCGCTTGTCCCTGTTTCGGCCAAGGGTAGGGGCAGCCGAAAGTGAAAGCGGCTACCTTGTCCTGGCCAGCTTTCGACACCGATTTCTCCCCCCATCATTTCGACCAGCCGGCGGCTGATAGACAGCCCTAGCCCCGTGCCACCGTAGCGCCGCGTGGTCGAGCCATCGGCTTGCACGAAGGGCTCGAAAAGCTTGTCCTGGTCGGCAAGTGAGATGCCGATGCCTGTATCTCTGACATTGATGCATATCGTTGCTTGGGCGTCAGTGACTGCCTCGAGCTCCGCCTTCACAACGACCTCGCCTTGAGAGGTGAACTTGATGGCGTTGCCCACGAGATTGGTGACGATCTGCCGGATGCGGATCGGGTCACCGATCAGCCTTGAGGGTAGGCGCTCGTCGATCTCCTCGCGCAGCGCAAGTCCCTTTGTTGTAGCTGATGGGCGGAGGAGCTTGAGCGTCTCTCGTAGGAGCGCAGCAAGATCGAAAACACGCTCTTCGATCTGAAAGCGTCCCGCCTCGATCTTCGACAAATCCAGAATATCGTTGATCAAGGAGACGAGAGTCGTGCCGCTCGAGGCGATCGTCTCGACGAACTCTCGTTGCTCATGATCGAGTCGGGTTCCAAGCAGGAGATCCGCCATACCGATTACGCCATTCATCGGCGTTCGAATTTCGTGACTCATGTTGGCCAGGAAGTGCGACTTGGACTGAGAGGCCTCGATGGCGGCCTTGCGCGCCTCTTGGAGCTGAAGGGTACGCAGATCGACCTGTCGCAGGAGCTCTCGTTCGCGGCGCACGCGCTGGCAGTGATGCAGCCGCAGGACCGAGAAGGCCGCCAGGGCCGATACGGCCAAGCAGAGCCCATAGAACCACGGTGTCTGAAAAAAGCGAGGTTCGACACGGATCTTCAGGCGTCTTGGCGCCCCGAAGGTTCCGCCGCGGCTCGCTTGGACGAGAAAGGAGTAGTCCCCCGGAGGAAGATGGGTATAGAACGCTGTTCGCCGCGTTCCCGCGTCGACCCATCTCTCGT